>NZ_WIPE01000162.1:0-2673 GCF_009760835.1 Bacillus sp. EE-W1
CCTCGGAATAGAGTAGAGAGAAAATTGGTAGAAATTTGGTCAGAGGTATTAGGGATTGATTCCTCTGTCATTGGGGTAAACGCTAATTTTTTTGAGTTAGGTGGACATTCTCTCTTAGCAACTAAAATAACTTCACGTTTAGGTGTTGATTTTTCAATTCTAATACAAGTACGTGACATATTTGAATACCCTACTATTAAAAGTTTCTCAGAACGTTTAACATTTTTATTGGAAAAAATGGGGGAAAGCGATGTTTTAATACCATTACAATCAGTTAAACGTGAACAATACGAACCATTATCTTTCGCTCAACAGCGTTTATGGATAATGGATAAAATTGAAACAAATAGTGCACTTTACAATGTCCCGATTGCATGGCGTTTAAAAGGGAAATGGAACGTTGAGATGTTAAAAAAAGGATATGCTGCAATGATACATCGCCATGAAATTTTACGGACAGTATTTCAAGAAATTGACGGAAAACCAGTGCAAATTGTTCAAAAAGATATAACAGTTCCCTTATCAGTAATTGATTTATGTTATCTTTCTCCAGAAGATAAAATATCGAAAATGGATAAAATATCGAAAATAGAAGCTGAAAAGCCATTTGATTTAAGCCAAGGGCCTTTATTGCGTGCTCATTTAATAATAATGGACAATGAAGAGTTAGTACTTCTTTGTACCGTCCATCATATTATTTTTGATCGCTGGTCATTAGATACTTTTATTAATGAATGGATGAGTTTTTATCATGCATTTTTGGAAGACGAAACTGATAAGCTTTCCCCTTTACCTTTTCAGTATATTGATTTTACAAAGTGGCAAAAAAGCTGGTTAACAGAAGACATAATACAAAAACAAATAGCATATTGGAGGAATGAATTACGTGGCTTCCTTCCTATATTGGAACTCCCATTTGATTATCCTCGTCCAACAATACAAAGCTATAATGGAGATACGTATCAATTTGTCATACCCAATAAATTGTTAGAAAAAATAAAGGTATTTAATTATAAGGAAGGTGTTACACTATTTGCCACGTTATTAGCAAGTTATCAAGGGTTTCTTTCTCGTTATACAAATCAAAAAGATATTTTAGTAGGCAGCCCGATTGCTAATAGGAATTATCCAGGGGTTGAAGATCTTATTGGATTCTTTGCGAATACTGTAGTCTATCGTGCAGATTGCTCAAATAATATAACATTTAAAGAATTGGTCCAACAGATAAAGAAAAAAATGTTAGATGCACAAGAAAATCAGGACGTTCCTTTTGAAAAAGTTATAGAAGCCATACAACCAGAACGTGATATGAGTTATTCTCCACTATTTCAGACAATGTTTGTTTTTCATAATCAATTAAAAGAGTTACCAAAATTATTAGATCATAGCGTAGAAAAAATGCCTAGACATATGAATGGTGCAAAGTTTGATATAACTATAGCAATGGAAGAGGTACCAACAGGATTACAAGTGGACTTTGAATATAATACAGACTTATTTAAGGTTTCTACAATAAAAAGAATGGCTCAATCTTTTGAAATTTGGCTAGATGAAATTTTACAATTTCCGGAGGAACCTATTGAGAATTTAAGAATAATTACTAGGAAGGAAGAAAAGCAATTATTACATGAATGGACTAACATAGAGGGGAATTATCAAAAAGATGTGGTGATTCAAGAGTTATTTGAACAGCAAGTGATTCAGAATCCGAATTCTGTTGCGTTGGTATATAAAGAACAACAGTTAACTTATAAGGAATTAAATGAAAAAGTAAATCAATTAGCTTTTTATCTAAAGAAACGAAACGTAGGACCTGAAAGTATGGTAGGGGTTTATATAGAACGTTCTTTAGAGATGATTGTAAGTATATTAGGAATAATAAAAGCTGGTGGCGCATATGTCCCACTAGATCCAGCCTATCCAACAAAGAGACTTGAATATATCTTGAAAGATGCCAACATACAAGTATTGCTAACACAAAGTCATCTAACACAGTGGATACCTAAAGAAATAGACTGTATTGATATAAAAGAACATGAAATGAATATTTCGAGAGAAAAAAATACAAATCCTACAATTGAAGTTAAACCAGATAATTTAGCATATGTAATCTATACATCTGGATCCACAGGAAATCCAAAGGGTGTCCTTTATGCACAAAAAGGTCTATGCAATTTTATTAATGCCAGCATTGATTTTACAAAATTAAATACGAGTAGTAAGGTAGTTCAGTTTTCTTCAATTGCATTTGATGTTTCACTATATGATATATTCGCAACTCTGGTGTCGGGTGGAACTTTATATGTATGTGGTCAAAAAGATATTATGCCAGTTGAACCACTTACTCAGTTTTTGCTAGAAAATAAAATTACGCATGCATTTTTACCACCTACGGTACTTAATTTGTTAGATGAATCTAAATTTGAGGAATTACAAACTGTTATTTCTGCGGGTTCAGTCTGTAGTGAACAAGTGGCAAAACGGTGGGTGAAAAATCACCTCTTTATTAATGCATATGGTCCAACAGAGGCATCGGTTGCTACTATAGAAATTTATAGTGGTGAAGGGACACCACCTATTGGTCGATCTATTCCCAATGTAGAGGTATATGTATTAAATAAAGCTCAAAAACTTGTCCCTATTGGAACAGTGGGTGAACTTTATATAGGAGGT
>NZ_WIPE01000163.1:0-507 GCF_009760835.1 Bacillus sp. EE-W1
GCATGCCCTTGTTCATCAGTACACCAAGATTGAGACTGAAAAGCCAAGAAAATTCCTACCCATTTATCTTTACTTTCATTATCTTTGTTTTCAAAATGTATAAGTAATGCGCCATCCTGCCATATTCCATCATCACCTTGCCATCTTTTTAAATTCCCTTGATTCATATGAATATCATGGATTCCGTTACCAGGATAAAAACCAAAATATTTATCTTCTTTTGGTTCGTTTTCCCATATATCACCAAAAGCATATATGTTTGCTTGTTTATCTTTTGCCTTCTGTATATAATTATTTAATTTATCATATAGATCATTATCTGGTCCTACTTCCTGATTAGGAAGTGGAATCATTTGTTTACTATCGAATAACTTCCCACGAATGAAATCAATACCAATTTCAGGATTATTGTTTCTGATACGAGTAAAACCTTCTTGAAGTCCAGGTAAGTGAGTGATTTCTTCCGAATTAAAGTCGTCACTCGCAAAATATAATACTTCAGATGGA
>NZ_WIPE01000027.1:0-18467 GCF_009760835.1 Bacillus sp. EE-W1
AAAAGCGACTTAAGTCGCTTTTTTTAATGTGGAAGTAATTCCAGTTTTTTTCGAAGTTTTTCTTCACTAAAAATCCATCCTGTATAGGAACTAATAATATTTAAATTGTGGTCGAGTTGAACGATTGCAACGAATGGATAATAATCTTTACTGCGATAGCGCAAATCAATGAAGCGAACTTCGTAATAATGATCATAATCGAAAATGTCCCAGCGATACACAGGGGAGAAAGATAGAAATGCTGAGATGTTTTCATCTTTTTTAGCTGCGCGCATAATAGCATTATCTGGGAACGGTACCCGGTCGAACTTATCATATATCATGATGTTACCACGATGCCATCTAGCAACGTAGTAATAATCAGTTGTAACGATTGCTAAATGGTAATGATAAAATCTGTAAGAAGGGGAAATGATTATTTTCTCCACATGATTGAAACGTTTATATACGACGCTACGTATGTTTCTATGCATCATAATCCGTCCGATATAGTAAATAATCATCAATATATACGCTGCTAAGGCAGTATACCCTTTATGGGAACCTACAAGCATACAAGCAATCGCGAGTAGGTGGATAAAGAAAATGACGGTATCAAATGTATTAATGATGCCGAGCGCTACCCATTTTTTTGTGAAGGGCCGTAATGCCTGGGTACCGTAGGCGTTGAAAATATCTACAAAGACATGAAGAAAGACGGCAATAAATGACCAAAGTAGTAGATGCAAATATGGAGCGTGTGAAAAGAAGGCGAAAGAGATGCCACTTATAAGGAATGACCAAAGAATCACTGCAGGAATGGAATGAGTAATCCCGCGATGATTTCTTATATATTTAGCGTTATTACGCAATTTTAAAACTGTATCGATGTCAGGAATATTGGAACCGGCAATTGTAGCAAGCATAACTGCTTGTGGCCCAATATCACTTTGTGCTATGGCTGGATCTAACGTTGCCAAACTGCCTAGAGTAACGCCCATAACAAGGTGAGTGGCTGTGTCCATAGAAATCCACCTCCGTTTTTTATTAATGTAACTCTTTTTATTCGATACCTCAAGTCCTTTGCCTTCTATTTCCTATGTCATCTTACTTAAATTTTTTCCTAAAATCTTTATAATAGTACTTATATGCAAAAAAATGAGGGGGATCAAGTTTGACACTTGAAATATTAAATAATTTTAACATAGAGCAGTTTCAAAATGATTTAATTGGTTGGTTTGAAAAAGAGCAACGCGACTTACCGTGGCGTAAAAATAAAGATCCATACCGCGTCTGGGTTTCGGAAATTATGTTGCAGCAAACAAGGGTAGAAGCTGTAAAACCATATTACGCGAATTTTATGGGGAAGTTTCCTACTCTAGAAGCTTTGGCAAATGCTGGTGATGAAGAAGTGTTAAAAGCATGGGAAGGTTTAGGATATTATTCTAGAGCACGAAATTTACATGCGGCTGTAAAAGAAGTGAAAGAAGTATACGGCGGGATAGTACCAAGTGATGTAAAGAAAATTGAAAAATTAAAAGGAGTTGGCCCCTATACAAAAGGTGCTATTTTAAGTATCGCATATGGTATACCAGAGCCGGCAGTTGACGGAAATGTTATGCGTGTATTATCTCGCATTTTATCAGTATGGGATGACATTGCAAAACCGAAAACTAGAAAAGTGTTTGAAGAGATTGTACGTGAAATTATTTCGGCTGAAAATCCATCTTATTTTAATCAAGGTTTGATGGAATTAGGTGCACTAATTTGTATTCCAAAAAATCCATCTTGCTTACTTTGTCCTGTACGTGAACATTGCCGAGGATATGCTGAAGGTGTTCAAAAGGAGTTACCAGTAAAAAGTAAAGCGAAGGCTCCTACAATGGTACCGATTGTTGCAGGGGTACTTCAAACAGAAGATGGTCGTTACGTCATTAATAAACGTCCAAGTACCGGGTTATTAGCTAACATGTGGGAGTTTCCAAATGCTGAACTTGGAGAAGGGATTCGGAATCAGAAAGAGCAGCTTACAGATTATATGAAAGAAAAATTTGAGCTCTCGATTTCTATTGAAGAATACGCAATGAATGTACAACATACGTTTACACATCGCACTTGGGATATATTCGTATTTTACGGAAAAGTAACTGGTGATATTGTTGAAACAGATACATTGAAATTTGTATCGAAAGAAGCATTTGAGCAGTTACCATTCTCGAAATCGCATCGTACGATTTATGAGAATTGCGTTGAGAAAATTACAATGCAATAAATTAAAAAAGTGTTCCCTAGATTGGGAACACTTTTTTAATCGTAAGAAATTTTTGTCCCATGAGTCCAATTAGCTTCACCTTGTTGTAAGCCACCTCTTGATTCAATTTCTACTACAATTTCTTTATAGATACTTTGACCTTCTGCATTTAAATACGGCAAAATCTGTTGTAATGAGTGATGAAAATAAGCTAATTCATCTTCTTTCCACTCATTTTTTGAAACCATCGTTAGTTCAGTCATATCGCGTCCTATATACATATTTCCACCTCCATTTCCTATAGTTTGAATGAGTGATAAGAGATATATACGGAGATTAAAAAAAGAAAATCACGGATAACTTCTAAGTGAATTGGTTACATTATTGGTTGTGGAGGTGAGAAAGATGAGTAAAAAACAACAAGGTTATAACAAGGCAACTTCTGGTGCTAGCATTCAAAGTACAAATGCTAGTTATGGTACAGAGTTCGCGACTGAAACAAATGTACAAGCAGTAAAACAAGCAAATGCACAATCAGAAGCAAAGAAAGCACAAGCTTCTGGTGCACAAAGTGCAAACGCTAGTTATGGTACAGAATTCGCAACTGAAACAGATGTGCATGCTGTGAAAAAACAAAATGCACAATCAGCTGCAAAACAATCACAATCTTCTAGTTCAAATCAGTAATGAAAGAAAAACACTTCTCTAATTCGGGAGAAGTGTTTTCTTTGTGCCTGGGTCATAGTAATGAAAATAAAGTGAACGACATAACTTCTAATAAGTCAACAAATGTAGTCAAAGGAGAAGGAAGTTAAAGATGAGAAATATGTAATGAGGAAGAATAACTGATAAATAAGTCCAAAAGGGGGTAAGTAATGAACGACTTTGATAAGTTGGTAGGAGAGCAATTGGAAACGATGGATGAGTTGTTAAAGTTACAAGCTCATCTAGAGAAGTATCAGCAAATTGAAATGAGCGAAAAGGATACGTGCGATAAAAAGGAATTACATTTTATCCGCCAAGAAATATATAGAACAGAATTAGCGTTAAAACTGTTACATGAGAAATTTGAAGAGCAAACAAATAGTGTGATTCAATCTTTTGAGACTGAAAAAATGATTTCGAATTTAGGGTAAGGCATGTTGTTACCTTCCGGTGAAAGGTCCTTCTTTAGATAGAAATAAGGAAGGGCTTTTTCTATTTCTATTTCCTCGTTTGTAAATCATTCAGCGAAGGCCCCGTCTCCTAAGAAGATTAGGGATATAGTATTCAGTGTGAAAAATAGAGTCTTGTCGCTTTAGTTTTAAAATTTCGACAAAAAAGTTATAATAGAAAAAAAGTGAATGCAGCTCAAAGGGCATTTGCAGTTGAAAGAAGGGAGCATATATGGGATTTCCCAAAGAAGGAGAAAAAGTACAAATACATAGTTATAAACATAATGGCTCCATTCATAGAATGTGGGAAGAGACAACAATTTTAAAAGGGACACAGAGCCTTGTGATCGGAGCAAATGATCGTACAGTAGTGACAGAATCAGATGGCCGAACATGGATTACTCGTGAACCAGCAATTTGTTATTTTCATGCAAATTATTGGTTTAATGTGATTGGGATGCTAAGGGAAGAGGGAGTATATTATTATTGTAATTTAGGCTCACCTTTTGCATATGATTCTGAAGCATTAAAGTACATTGATTATGATTTAGATATTAAAGTATATCCAGATATGACATATACGCTTTTAGATGAAGATGAGTATGAAAAGCATAGTCAAATTATGCAGTATCCACCTGTTATTGATACTATTTTAAAACGAAATGTAGCACAATTAACACAATGGATTCATCAAAGAAAAGGGCCATTCGCGCCAGATTTCGTAGATATGTGGTATGAAAGATATTTAATGTACAGAAATTAAAACAAACCTGCAGGGGATTTCCCGGCAGGTTTGTCCTATTAGAGGGGGGATTATGTGCAAGGTATAAAAAGATATTTGCAATTTGTTAAACCGTATCGATGGCTTATTGCTATTACGATTATGATTGGTCTAGTTAAATTCGGCATCCCGCTTATTATGCCGTGGTTATTAAAATATATTATCGATGATGTAATTCAAGGGGGAGGGTCACTTCAAGATAAAACATCCCAATTAGTAACAGCCGTTGGGATTGCTTTTTTTATTTTTGCAGTAGTAAGACCGCCAATTGAATATTATCGTCAATATTTCGCGCAGCGTATCGCAAATACAATACTATATGATTTACGAAAACATATTTTTGGTCATTTACAAAAGTTGAGTTTACGCTATTATTCGAATACAAAAACAGGAGAGCTTATTTCACGTGTAATCCATGATGTAGAACAAACGAAGGATTTTGTAATTACTGGTTTGATGAATGTTTGGCTAGATACTGCAACAATTGCAATTGCTATTATTGTTATGTTTTCTATGAATATAAAATTAACATTTGTTGCGTTATTAATTTTACCTATTTATGTAGTGGCAGTGAAATATTTTTTCGGGCGTCTTCGAAAATTAACGAAAGAGCGTTCGCAAGCGTTAGCAACGATGCAAGGGTATTTACATGAACGTATTCAAGGGATGCAAGTGACACGTAGCTTTGCATTAGAAGAGTATGAGGGTAAGCAGTTTGAAAAAAGAAATAATGAATTTTTGACGAAAGCATTAACGCATACGAGTTGGACTGCAAGGACATTTTCAGCAGTGAATACGTTAACCGATTTAGGCCCGTTACTGGTAATCGGTTTTGCAGCATATGAAGTAATTCAGGGGCAGTTAACATTAGGGACTATGGTTGCCTTTGTTGGATATATGGATAGTTTGTATAGTCCGCTTCGCCGCCTTGTCAATTCCTCTACAACATTAACACAGTCTTTCGCATCGATGGATCGAGTGTTTGAATTGTTAGATGAAAAATACGATATTGTCAATGTGCCAAGTGCGGTACAAACGACAAAATTAAATGGTGAAGTGATATTTGATAATGTATCTTTTCGTTACAATTCGGATGAAAAAGAGATATTACATAACCTTTCGTTAACTATGTTGCCAGGAGAGAAGGTAGCACTTGTAGGAGCAAGTGGGGGAGGGAAGTCATCTCTTGCTAGCTTAATCCCACGTTTCTATGATGTTTCTTCAGGTGCAGTTTATGTAGATGGGATAGATGTTAGAAAGTATGATATGAGAAATTTACGTAGTCATATTGGAATTGTACTGCAAGATAATTTGTTATTTAGTGATACAATCGGGGCAAATATTTTATATGGAAACCCGAAAGCTACAGAGGAAGAAGTGATTGCAGCTGCTAAAGCTGCGCAAATCCATGATTTTATTATAGAGTTACCTGATGGCTATGATACTGTCGTTGGGGAACGCGGTGTGAAGTTATCTGGTGGGCAAAGGCAACGTGTAGCGATTGCAAGAGTGTTTCTAAAGAATCCATCGTTACTTATATTAGATGAGGCGACTTCCGCTTTAGATTTAGAAAATGAACGGTATATTCAGCAGGCGCTTCAGACGCTAGCTGCTGATCGGACGACGATCGTAATCGCACATCGATTGGCGACGATTACACATGTGGATACGATTATTTACATTGAAGATGGTGAAATTAAAGAAACAGGTTCTCATGAAGAGTTAATGAAAAAAAGAGGGTTTTATTACAATTTATATCAACTTCAACATATAACAGAAACAGCTCCTTTAGCGTAAAAGGAGCTGTTTTCTTTATTCGTCTTCTTTTTTATCTTCGATTTGGAGTTCTGCTTCTGGTTTATGGTATGTGTAGAAGCTATCCACAAGTAAATCTAAATGCTCTACTTCTTCACTATAGTTAATAATGGCAGAAATAAGAGGGAAGAGGTGTAGCCATGTTTTATACGCTTCCTCATCGTCCTTGTTTTGATAATCCATAAAGATATCAATTAATTCTTGTTTACCTGTTTCAACTTCATCAAGCATTTCAACGGATTGTTGTTTTTTTGCTTTACCAATAAATTTTAATAAAACTTGTTCATGGTAATGGGTTAATGAGTCAAGTTCGTTTTGGATAGATTCCTGAAATTCTTCTGGCATATAGCGCAGTTCATTTTCAGTACGATGTAATGATTTTAACGTACTTAAAGCACGGCTTGTCGTCGCTAACATTTGTCTGAATAAAACGAGCTTACGAATTTTTGCGAACTTTACTTTTTTCGTGTAGCTTCTTTCTTCTTTATACAGCAAATAGTAATGGTTTAGTTTAATCATCTTTTCTTTCATACGATCAATATCAGTTTTTAGCGTTGTAAAATCAGAAGCTTGCCTGCTATTCATTCGAATCCATTTTACAATTTCTTCTGTATTATCAACGATACGATGATATAGTTTTGTTTCGTATTTTGGCGGCATAAACACTAAATTTACAAGTGAAGCCGCAATAATTCCAATCATAATCGTCGCAAAGCGAAGTAAGGCAAAACTAAAGAAATCGTCGCCCTGATACTCCATAATGGCGATAACTGTTACTAAAGCAATTGATATTGTGTTTTCTAATCGTAATTGTAACGTAAGCGCAATTACTAATATACATGTTAATCCAATAATAAAAGGATTATGTCCAAAAGCAGTAGCAAATACGATAGCGAATACGGCACCAATGACGTTTGCTTGAATTTGCTCAAGAGCTGTTAAATACGAGCGGTATACAGACGGTTGAACAGCGAATATAGCTGAGATTCCCGCGAATACTGGACTCGGTAATTGAAGTAAAATACAAGCAAATAAAGCTAATGTGATGGCAATACCCGTTTTTAAAATGCGAGCACCAAGTTTCATACCCTTAATAAGATCCTTTCTCTTGTCATAATGAATGTACAACATGATACTATACATTCATTACAATATGTTAGCAAGTGATATTTTAGTGACGTTAATAAGAAATTAAGATTCATTTTATACTTTTTCCTAATTCTTTTTAAACATCAATTTTTAGTGAAAAAACCTGCTGAATTTCAGCAGGTTTCAAATTGTTACTATAGATTACTATGAGAAGTGTACTTCGTCAATTTTTTCTTGAAAATGAAAAGTTGGTATATCACTCTGTTGAGATAGATGGATCAGCCTGCTCTTTTTTCGGGATAATTTCAAAAAACTGTTGCTGCATATCATCGAGTAACGGTGTTAATAAAGCAACTTCCTCGTATTGCTCATGTTCATTTAATACACGAATGTAATCTAACAATAACTCAGTCACATCTTGCACGCCGTTTTTACTAATTGGTTGTAATGTAACATTTGCCCCTTTTGCGATTCTTCTTTTTAAGGCGTGTTCTGTTAAACCCGAGCTTGAATCATGACGTAAATAAACAACACCACCAGTCATACCAGCACAAATCCATGGACCAGGATCCCCTAAAACAAGCGCTCGCCCATTTGTCATATATTCAAAAGCGAAACCTTTAATATTAGAGTATACACCTATATTCCCTTGCTCTTTTTCACGGAGTGGCTTTGTCATTCGCCCTCCAATTATCATGTCTGCTCCAGAGAGGCGAATGCCAGCGCGAGCATCAGCGTTACCTTGAACGTATAGCGATCCTTTTTGTGCACCGTACCCAAAACCTTTTCCGACAGAACCGTTATAATATATGCCGTCTTTTCCTTTTGCTTTCGTTATATAAATACCACCACCAAAGGAGGTTTTACCAATACCATCTTGTGCACCGCCATTTACGTGTATAAATAAGTTCTCACTATTGTAAGCACCTAATCCATTTCCAGGAATAGAGCCATTCGTATACTTTAATGTAAGTGGTTCAAGCTTCGTGTCTTCATATAATTTACTACGAACGCGATAGCAAGATTCTAGACCACCCATAACGCGTTGCTCTACGCCAACGCCTACTAATTCTTTTGAATGAGGGGAATGAACTGTTTCAAATTGTTTTTCTGGTACGTATTCTGTTTTTGTAACAGATGGGTGTTCTATCGTTTGTAGTAAATTACATAAGTCTAATAAATTTTCGCCTCGAACTTGTTCTAATAAATCGGAATGTCCGACAATTTCTTGTAAATTTGTATAACCAAGATTTCCTGTTAATCGTTTTAGTTCTACGCCAAAAGTGGTGAATAAATGTAATAATCCAGCAACGGCGCTTTCTAATTCGCGCGGGACGAAGCGGCGTAATCCGTGTTCTTTCGCCTGAGCTTCAGACTCAATTTGTGTTGCAATTCCAACGTGACAAGTATCTAGATGACATCCGCGGCAAGTTGTACAGCCGATTGCAATCATGGATAATGTACCAAATCCAATACGGTTTGCCCCAAGGAGCATGATTTTCAAGGCATCATTAACACTTCGAATACCACCGTCAGCCCAAATTTCTACCTTGTGCCTCATATTTGCTTCTAATAAAGCATTGTGAGCGGCTTTCACACCAATTTCTACAGGAAGGCCTACATGTTGCAATGCGTGAATACGTGCGGCACCTGTACCACCATCAAATCCGCTAATGTTAATAAAGTCAGCACCAGCCTTTGCGATACCGACAGCAATTGTTCCAATGTTAGGGACAACAGGGACCTTTACAGCTACTTTCGCAAGTTGATTAGCCGTTTTAATTTCTGTAATCATTTGAGCTAAATCTTCAATGGAATAAATATCATGGTTGTTAGAAGGTGAAATTAAATCAGAGCCAATTGTAGCATTACGCGCTTCAGCGATTTTTGCTGTTACTTTTGAACCAGGCAAATGTCCGCCTTCACCAGGCTTTGCGCCTTGCCCAATTTTTATTTCAATTAAGTTTGATGAATTTAGTAGTTCGGCGTTTACACCAAATCGCCCAGATGCAACTTGTTGTCCACGTGTATGTGGATATTTTCCAATCATATCTTTAATTTCGCCGCCTTCACCGTTCAAGCTAATCATATTTAGCTGATCGGCCGCTTCTGCATATGCACGAAAGGCAATTTCATTTTGAGAACCGAATGACATGGAACTAATAATAAATGGTAAATCATGATTTTGAATGCTGATGGATACTTCTTCAGCCGGAACGACATGTTTTGTTTCTTTCGTTTGAACAAGATGTCTAATCGCGATTGGATTATTTTCTTCTAACTCACTTAATTTGTCACGGTAATCATCATAAGAATTTCCTTTTGCGACATCGCCGATTGCTTTCCAAATTCGCGGGAATATATGAAAAGATTTTCGCATTCTAACTTTAGGATTGTTATAATCATCCGCTCGCAATTGTGCATCTTCAGCAAGTGATTCAAGCGAAAAAGCTAAATCATTTGAACCGAAGAAATTCGTAATTTGTAATATATTTGCGATTTCCTCATGTAATCCGATAGAAGAATAGAGGCGGCCGTAACCACGTAATTCATGAATTCCAATTGTTGAAATGACTTTTTCTAGTCCTTTATTAAGAGCATTATACAAATTCGTAATTGGCGTTTTTGTTCCATCATTTACGGTTGCAAATAATAAATATGGATTCATACCATCTGCTCCTAATCCATACAGTGTGACGATATCATGTAAGGAGCGAAGGGCACCAGAACGTATAACGAGAGAGCAGTTTCGGCGTAATTTATTTTCGCTTAATACTTGATGTACTTTAGCGGTAACTAAATGCGGATCAATCCATAACTGTTCATTTAGATGAGCGTTGGCATCGTCTATTAATAGTAGGGAAGCTCCATCGTTCACGGCCTTTATCGCTTCAGAACTAATTCGATTTAAGGCGCATTGTAAAGTTTCTGTCGGACTGAATGTAGCAGAGATTGTAGCGATAGAGCTATGAGTATTGAATAGCTGTATAAGTTGTTCGTACGTAATTGTGTGTAATTCCTCTGTAATAGATTGTGCTACACTTCCTTCTAAAATAATGGGGGAAAGCATCTCAACTACAAATGTCCGTTTAGCTCCGCTTAATAAACTTGGGCGCTCTCCAAGTATTGTTCGTGTGGAGAAGTGCTCGACCTCTCGATCACGATCGATTGCTGGATTTGTAACAACGGCTACACTTTCCTTAATGAAATCAGCGATATTTCGTCTACCAGTATCGAGTGCTGCAAGTGGTGAGTCATGCCCAAGTGAGCGAATTGGCTCAACGCCTTTTGTTGCCATCTGTTCAAGAAGCTGAATATGTTCTCGGTCCCATCCGAAAGCAACGTATTGTTTCGTTTCGACTTGTATAGAATCACATAATCCTGGGATTTCTTTCGTTTCTGGGATAGATAAGTTTAAATGATAATCTTTAGTATCAAATCGCTTTTTAAAACGGTTATATACTTGAGTTTGGTAGTCATCGTATTCGTAGAGTACAAGTTCATCTTGTTCATTCCACTTTAGACCGACTTTTTCTCCAGGAGCGAGTGGTTTTGGTTCTGCTACATATTCAGTTGGTGATACAACTCCAGGTTCAGAAGAGAAAACATAAGAACTCGCTGTCTCTACTTTCCATACTGGTCGTAGTCCAAGGGAATCAACGCTGAAAACAGCCTCATCTTTATAACGTGAAATAATACCAGCTGGACCTTGCGCAAAATGGCCCCAAGCTTCACGTATATACGTATATAAATCTTGTAAATGCGGTTCATAAAGTTTCATTTCATTAATAATTGGTGGGAATAGTATATCCATTGCTTCAAATAAACTGTAGTCGTATTGAACAAGTAGAGTTTCTAAGGTGCGGTTTAAATCTTGGGAGTCACTGCCCCCAGCAGTAAGTGGAACATGAATCATGTCAGCTTGATCACGTAATTTTGCAATTGTGTTAATTTCACCATTATGTCCGAGAATGCTAAATGGTTGTACACGAAAAAAATTAGATAATGTATTAGTAGAATAGCGGTTATGTCCTAGTGTCATAGTTGAAGCGATAAGTGGATGTTGTAAATCATTGTAATAGGCAACAAGTGTATCCCCAGCGCCTAGAACTTTATATACAACATGGTCACGACTTAATGAAGCAACATGAATCGCTTCGTTTTCCTCTATTTTTATCGTTACTGAAAATAATGTTTGCTCAACATTTTCAACTTTATTTTCTGCGATAAGAGCAACTTGCCAAAATAAAGGTTCTTCCTGTTTACCAAGTGGACCGAGTGCATCGGAATTTATTACATCATCACTTTCAAAAATAATAGTAAAACTTTCGTTATTTAATTGCGTACGAATATGATTTTTTAAATTAACGATATTTGCGTTTTTGTTTAGAAAAAAATGTCCAACGATAAAGTGGGGATGATCCACAATCGTTGGATTGTATCCGTTATTTTTCAGCTTTTCATTCCAAAGTGCTTTTGGGACATCAATGTGAATTCCGATACCATCTCCTTCACCATTAATGAAACCAGCTCGATGATTCATTTTGACAAGTGATTGTATGCAAAGATCAATGTTTTCTTTCGTGGCAACTTTTCGTTTCTCCATAACGGAAACGATTCCACACGCATCATGTTCTGCATTTTTATAATCTCGAAATAAAGACGGTGTCCATGTATTTGTTTTATTGAGCATCCGTCAATCCCCCCTTTTATTGAAGTTTGAATAATCTTACTATTCAAGGCGTGAGCAGCCTTATATACAAGGATAGTAAGGATATAAAAGAAAAATAAAACAGATAATTATGAATAATTATACTATTAATAAGGGATTTATGAAATAGAAAAAAGGAAAAAAGAAAGATGTGCTTTCTTTTTTCCTTTTTAATGAAGGGATTATTTATTATCCGCTAAAGCAGCGAATGCTCTGCCTACAGCTTCAATTGTATATTCGATATCTTCTTTTGTATGTTCTGTCGTTAAGAACCATGCCTCGTATTTAGAAGGTGCTAAGTTAACTCCTTCTTGAAGCATAAGCTTGAAGAATTTACCGAACATTTCACCGTCTGTATCTTGTGCTGCATCGTAATCTTCAATTGTATTTGTTGTGAAGTATACAGTTAAAGCACCTTTTAGTCGGTTTAATGTAATATCGATATTATGTTTTGCAGCTTGCTCTAAAATTCCCTTTTCAAGCATCGCACCAAGTTCATCTAATTTCTCATAAAGACCTTCTTGTTGAAGAACTTCTAGACAAGCGATACCGGATGCCATAGAAGCAGGATTTCCTGCCATTGTACCAGCTTGATATGCAGGTCCGAGCGGGGCAACTTGTTCCATAATTTCTTTCTTACCACCATAAGCACCGATCGGAAGTCCGCCGCCAATAACTTTACCAAGCGCTGTTAAGTCTGGTGTTACGCCAAGTAAGTCTTGAGCACCACCGTACATGAAGCGGAAAGCAGTAATAACTTCATCATAAATTACTAGTGCACCAGCTTCGTGAACAAGTTCATTCACTTTCTCAAGGAAGCCAGGTTTTGGCTCTACAATACCGAAGTTTCCAACAATCGGTTCTACAAGGATAGCTGCTACTTCATGTCCCCATTTATCTAATGCTTCTTTTAAAGTTTCTACATTATTAAATGGAACGGTAATAACTTCTTGAGCGATACTTTGTGGTACACCGGCTGAGTCAGGAGTTCCTAGCGTAGAAGGGCCAGATCCAGCTGCTACAAGTACTAAATCAGAATGACCGTGGTAACAACCAGCAAATTTCATAATTTTTGTGCGGCCTGTGTAAGCACGAGCGACACGAATTGTTGTCATTACTGATTCAGTACCAGAGTTTACGAAGCGGACTTTATCTAATGCAGGCATTGCTTCTTTTAACATTTTTGCAAATTTTACTTCTAGTGCTGTTGGTGTTCCGTAAAGTACACCATTTTCAGCAGCTGTTGTAATTGCTTTTGTAATGTGCGGGTGAGCATGTCCAGTAATAATAGGACCGTATGCTGCTAAATAATCGATATATTTATTTCCGTCTACATCCCAGAAATAAGCACCTTTTCCACGTTCCATAGCAACAGGAGCGCCGCCGCCAACTGCTTTAAAAGAACGAGAAGGACTATTAACGCCACCAACGATATGTTCTAAAGCTTCTTTATGTAATGCTTCTGATTTTGTGAATTTCACTACAATTCATCTCCTTACAAAAATCTATGTATTATTCTAACATGTTTTTCGAAAAGACGTATTGTTTGTGATAGAGAAGGCAGTTGGGTAAACTATTCGTTGTGACATTTAGGAAGGGGGGTCCGATTATGAAATCGGTAATTGAGGTACAAGGGTTACGTAAAGAGTTTACAGCCTATTCAAGTCGTCCGGGATTAAAGGGTGCTTTTCGCGATTTATTAAATCGTAATTATAAAATAGTACCAGCAGTAAATGATGTATCTTTTAATGTGAAACAAGGTGAAATGGTTGGATATATCGGTGAGAACGGTGCTGGTAAATCAACAACTATTAAAATGCTTACGGGGATTTTGACTCCGACATCAGGAGAAATTTTAGTAAATGGGATGAACCCGCATAAGCAGAGAGAAGAATTCGTAAGAACAATTGGTGTTGTTTTCGGTCAACGCTCACAACTTTGGTGGGATATTGCTGTACAAGAATCTTTTCGTTTATTAAAAAAAGTGTACGGTGTATCAGACGCTCAGTATAAAGAGCATATGGAACACGTGATTGAAACGTTAGATATTGGTCCTTTATTAGATAAGCCAGTTCGAAAGTTATCTCTAGGTCAAAGAATGCGTTGTGAATTAGCGGCAGCATTAATTCATAATCCACCGTTATTATTTTTAGATGAACCAACAATTGGGTTGGATGTTCTTGTGAAATTAAAAATACGTGAATTTTTAAAAGAAATGAATGAACGTTATAAAACAACAATCTTATTAACAACCCATGATATTACTGATATTGAAGCTTTATGTGAGCGCGTTATCATGCTGGATGAAGGAAATATTATGTATGACGGTTCTTTAAATAATCTTCGTACACAGTGGGGAGCAGAGAAGGAAATCCATTTTCAATTTATTGCACCAGTTTCCTATCAGGCTTTATCAATGGTTATGCCAGATAGTCATGTCGTTTGGTCGAAAGCGAAAGAGGAAAACGCGTGGGTTGCAAAAATACCGAATGAAGAAGTTATCATTTCAATGCTTATTTCTAAAGTAGTACAAGCCTTTCAAATTAAAGATTTAAAAATTAACGAAGTATCTACAGAGGAAATTATTCGTAACATTTATGAAGAAGGTATTAAACATGGGTAAGTACATTGAAATGATTCGGATTCGCTTTTTAATGATGCTTGCGTATCGTACAAACTATTATAGTGGGATTTTAATTTATACAATTAATATCGGTGCGTATTATTTTTTATGGCAAGCAATTTATAGTGGAAAAGAGAATATTGAAAGTTTATCTATTTCGCAAATGACTACTTATATCGCAATTGCGTGGATGGCACGTGCTTTTTATTTTAATAATATAGACAGGGAAATTGCGATGGAGATTCAAGAAGGACGTGTAGCAGTAGAACTCATTCGTCCATATAACTATTTAGGCATGAAAGTGATGCAAGGTCTTGGTGAAGGAATATTTCGTTTTGCTTTCTTTTCAATTCCAGGTATGGTTATCGTTACCTTATTATTTTCATTGCAAATTACAACGAATTTTCAAACGTGGTTATATTTCTTCTTATCTTTAATATTTAGTTTTATTATTAATACACAAATTAATTTAATGACGGGAATGCTCACGTTCTTCCTATTTAATAATAGTGGAATTATGTATGCGAAACGTGTCGTTATTGATTTATTTTCAGGTCTATTATTACCAATTAGTTTTTATCCGTTATGGGCCCAAAAGGCAATGATGTTTTTACCGTTTCAGGCGATTAGTTATATTCCGAGTATGATTTTTTCAGAAGGTATACAAGGAAGTAAATTGTATGAGGCATTATTATTCCAAGTAATTTGGGCAATTGTACTTATTATTCCAATTGTACTCATGTGGAGAACGGCGAGAAAACGTCTAATTGTACAAGGGGGATGATGAGATGATATATATAAACCTATTTTTGCAATATGCAAGCCAATATATAAAAACAAAATTGGAGTATCGGGGCGATTTTATCGTTGGATTACTTTCTGATTTAGCACTACAGGCTGTTAATTTAATCTTTATTCTCGTTGTGTTTGGGCATACACAAGCATTAAAGGGCTGGAGTAGAGAAGAAGTAATCTTTATTTATGGTTTCTTTTTAGTGCCGTTTGCCATTTTCTCAGCTTTCTTTAACATATGGGACTTTAATGATCGTTACATTATTAAAGGAGAAATGGATCGTATATTAACGAGACCGATTCATAGTTTATTTCAAATTATATTAGAAAGAATGGAACTGGAATCTTTAATTGGAGCGATTACAGGAATAATTGTAATGGGATATGCAGCAGTGGAGCTGCAATTATCTTTTTACTGGTACGATTTCTTCTTATTCTTACTGATGGTAGGAGGAGGAGCACTTGTATACGGAGGGATATTTGTTACGCTTGCGAGCCTTGGTTTTTGGTCGGATGCGAAAAGTTCAATTATGCCGCTAATGTATAACATAGGTAACTATGGTCGCTATCCTGTTAACATTTATAACCGTGTGATTCGCTTCATTTTAACGTTTGTTTTACCATTTGCGTTTGTCGGAGTGTATCCAGCAGCATACTTTTTAAGAAAAACAGAGTGGAATAGCTATGCATTTGCAACACCATTCGTTGGTGTTATCTGTTTTACGATTGCAATTACTCTTTGGAATCAAGGGGTAAAAAGGTACCGTGGTGCTGGGAATTAATTATAGAAGCTTGTTTGTTTCTAAGGGATAAATCCAATGGCCGTCTCATACATATAAAATGAGGTGGAGGACATGTTATGGGGATTTATTCTATTAATTGCAGCAATTGCTATTTTGAGAAGTGTCCAATTGTTATGGAGTTCATATTCAGATTCTAGGCGTTTCTTTTCGCTTTATAATTTAGCCTCCTTATTTTTAATTTATACAACGGTATTGATTGCGTTTGGGTTAAGTTATGTTGTATTAGAAGAAATGGGTTTTGCAGTTTTGAAAGAAGATGGAGAAAGCTTGCATGCCCAATCTTTTCAACTTGTAGAAATTTGCTTATATTTTAGCGCGGTTACTTTATTGTCCGTTGGGTACGGTGATATAGCTCCGATTGGAATAGGGAGATGGATTGCGATTGCAGAAGCGCTAATTGGATATACATTACCGTTTGCTTTTGTAATGAGGTCTGTAATAGACAATGAAAAATAAGATAGCATTTGATATAGTAAAAGAAAAGAGTAGGAGTGATAACAATGATCACAGTAGGAGAAATGGCTCCAGAATTTACATTAGAGGGAAGTAACGGGGAACAAGTTCGCTTAGCTGATTTTCGTGGTAAAAACGTAGTGCTATATTTTTATCCGAAAGATATGACTCCAGGGTGTACAACTGAAGCATGTGATTTTCGCGATGCGTATGGATTATTTCAAGAGAAAGATACAGTTATTCTTGGTGTAAGTCCTGATTCAGCGAACAGACATCTGAAATTCATTGAGAAGCATGAGCTTCCATTTGTACTTTTAGTAGATGAAGATCATAAGGTAGCGGAATTATACGATGTTTGGAAATTGAAAAAGAACTTTGGAAAAGAGTATATGGGAAGCGAGCGTTCTACATTCCTTATTAATAAAGACGGTGAGCTTGTAAAAGAGTGGCGTAAAGTGAAAGTGAAGGGACATACTGACGAGGTTCTTTCTTATATAAAGTAAATTCATTGTGGAGATAAAATATATAGAAGTAAGGCGAGTGTCTATACATATTTTATCGTCTTACATAAAGTGAAGTGTAGGGCATACCTCCTCAGATGATAGTATTCCAAGTGCGATTATGTCGCACTTTTTTTCTATGTAAATGTATAGAAAATGGGGAAGGATATATAAGAATAAGGCTATATACAAAAATAAACCACATACTTATAGTAGAAATATTGACGATTTATAAGAAAAGGAGTACACTCTTTATAAGAATTATAAAATAATAATCCGTATAGAATCGGGGTGCATGACGGTGGTCAAAGAAGAATTAAAAGAAGCGCTAGAAATGCTGAAAAATACGGGTGTACGCATTACTCCACAGCGTCATGCTATTTTAGAGTACCTTGTGGAATCTATGACGCACCCAACAGCGGATGACATTTATAAAGCATTAGAAGGTAAGTTTCCAAATATGAGTGTTGCAACTGTCTATAATAACTTACGTGTATTTAAAGAGGTTGGACTTGTAAAGGAATTAACTTATGGAGACGCTTCAAGTAGATTTGATTATGTTACAAGTCAACATTATCATGTGATTTGCGAAAAATGTGGTAAGATTGTTGATTTTCCTTATGGAGGTTTGGAACAGCTTGAAGAGGAAGCTGCGAAAACGACAGGCTTCGTTATTAATAGTCATCGCTTAGAAATTTATGGCGTTTGTCCAGAGTGTCATAAGGCGTAATATATAATAAAGAAAGAGGGAGACGTAAACGTCTCCCTCTTTCTTTATTATATATGGGAATTACGTTAGGTTCAGGAGGATTTAAAACGTTCAGTGAAGAACCTAATTTAATTAAAGATAAATACAAAAGGTGATTTCTTAACAAAGAAATCACCTTTTAACATTTAGTTTTGTAAGGGCACATTGTACCTATATATGCCTATGATTTATAGCTCTTCTTATTATATTTCTCATCAAATTCTTTTCCTTCTAGATTTCGATCCATTGTTAAAGGTTGGTTGCAATGCATACATGCGTCGACACGACCGAGCATTTTGGTCGGCTTATCGCAGCTTGGACAAATAATTTGTACAGTTTTAGTAGATAACATGCCAATCCAAAAGTAAACGACAGTACTAGCGATAACAGCTAAAAAGCCAACCATCATAAATGTTGTCATAATAATAATGTTTTCACGGAAAAAGACACCTAAGTATGCAATGAAGAGGCCGATAAATACTAAACTTAATGCAAAGGTCCGGATTTTATTGATTTTGTTCGAATACTTAATGCTCATTTGCATCACACTCCTATAATAATAATATAACATAAAATTTAGAATTTTCACTCGTTCGTAAACGTGATAAACCGATAAGATATGAGATATGGAGTATGATGCAGAATGAAGGGAGACTATAATGGTTTTTGGAACATGGTTTTAAGATTTTAACGGGATGTGAATTTTTTTTATAAAAAGTATTGACCCCTTATATACTACATGATATATTAATAACCGTCGCTGATGCG
>NZ_WIPE01000112.1:0-3475 GCF_009760835.1 Bacillus sp. EE-W1
AGCTGATAAATCACCAGCTACTTTTCCAAGATCCAGCATCGCAACAAATTCGTTTGATACTAATTTTGTTGCCATAATTTGTCCCGCTGTTACCATCTCTGCTTGCGGGATACCCATTACAAATGCTAATGGTGAGAAAATGTATCCTAAAATAGCTTGGAATGTAATACCGAACATTGAATCAAACAAGCTATTAATTGCTGTAATTAATGCTACGAAACCAAGTAACATTGCCGCTACTGTGATTGCAATCGTGAAACCAAGCATAATATATTCACTTAGCATTTCAAAGAATGACTGTTTTTTCTTATTTTCTAATTTCAGTGTATCTTCTTCTTCTGTAATATCGTACGGGTTAATAATATGAATAATAATGAAACCACTAAATAAATTTAATACAAGTGCTGTTACTACATATTTCGGTTCGATCATTTTCATATAAGAACCTACGATTGACATTGATACTGTCGACATGGAAGATGCACATAATGTATATAAACGATGTTTTGGGATTTTACTTAATTGATCTTTTACTGTAATAAATACTTCCGCTTGCCCAACAATGGCAGCTGCTACTGCGTTATATGATTCTAGTTTTCCTAGACCATTTACTTTACTTAGCGCAGTACCAATAGCACGAATAAATATCGGTAAAATTTTAAAGTGTTGCAGAATTCCGATTAAAACGGCAAAGAATACGATTGGTAATAACGCTGTTAAGAAGAATGAAACCTCTCCTTTATTAACAAGACCGCCAAATACGAAAACGATTCCAGCTTCCGCATATCCAAGAAGCGCGCCAAATCCATCTGAAATTCCTTTTACTAAAATATAACCAACTTGCGTATTTAATAAGAAATAACTTAACGCTAGCTGAATAACAAGCATAATTGCGATTGGTTTATACTTAATCTTCTTTCGATCGGCACTTATAAGAAAACCGAGTACGAATACAACGAGCAATCCTACAAGAAACATAACAAACTTCATTAATAAAATCCTCCATTTAACTCTTCATTAACGTTGAACGTCTGACCATTCAAAATAAGAAATAATCCGAACTTTCCATTTCTCCTCTAAAACCTTCAATCGGATAGGAAAGATCATAAAACCTCTTGTTTCAAAGGCATTTTCCATTCTAACATAAATCACAACTCATATCCGCATTTTTCTTAAAAAAATTACATTTTATTATAAAACGTTCATGAATGTTCGTCTTTTACATTATATAGCGAAACTTTAATCAATATCATCCCCACTGATTATTAGCCCGTATCAATCGAGAGTTTTACTGTTCACAAATAGCAGGATAAAACAAAAAAAATGAGCATCAAGTTTCACTTGATGCTCACCTCATTATACTGCTTTTTCTTTATCAGCTACTGCTGGCTTATCCCAGCACTCGGTATTGTTCAAACCTGGAATAGACTCCGCATAGAATACTGGATCTTTTCCTTGTTTCTTTTGCTTAACGTAATCTGATAATGCCGCGAAAGCATACTTAGAAAGAAATACGATCGCAACTAAGTTAATAACAGCCATAATCCCCATAAATAAATCTGCTAAATCCCAAACGATTTGAATTGTTGCTACAGATCCTAAAACAACCATACCAAGTACAGCAATGCGGTATGCATTTAATAACACTTTACTTCCATTTAAGAATTCAATATTCGTTTCACCATAGTAGTAGTTACCTACTAATGAACTAAATGCAAACAAGAAAATTGCAACTGCTACAAATATAGAAGCCCACGGTCCGATATGTTGACTTAATGCTTGTTGCGTTAATTGAATTCCGTTTAAATCAGCCGCTCCAGGCACATCTGATAATAAAATGATAAATGCTGTACAACTACAAATTAATAATGTATCTGTAAATACCCCTAAAGTTTGAATGAAACCTTGTTTAACTGGGTGCGTTACGTTTGCAGTCGCAGCTGCGTTCGGCGCACTACCCATACCTGCTTCATTTGAGAATAATCCACGTTTTACCCCTAGTAAAATCGCAGCTCCTAATCCCCCACCTACTACTTCTTTAATTCCGAAAGCATGTAAGAAAATTTCCTTAAATACATACGGAATTGCCGTAATGTTTGTTACAACAACGAATAATGCCACTGCTACATATATAATTGCCATTACTGGAACAATCATTTCAACCGCACGTGCAATACGCTTTACTCCGCCGAAAATAATGATTGCAAGTAAACCCGCCATAAACAGACCTACAAACTTACCATCTGTGTTAAATGCTCCATCAAAAGCCGCCGCTACTGTGTTTGACTGCACGGCGTTGAAAATTAATCCGAAACTAACTGTTATTAGAACAGAGAAGACAACTCCTAGCCAGCGTTTCTTTAAACCCTTTTCCATATAATACGCTGGACCACCACGGAACGCATTCCCATCTTTTACTTTATAAATTTGCGCTAATGTGCTCTCTACAAATGCAGAAGCACCCCCAATTACCGCGATTAACCACATCCAAAATACTGCTCCTGGTCCACCTGCTGAGATTGCGATAGCTACACCAGCTAAGTTACCAGTACCTACACGAGAAGCTGTACTCATACAAAAAGCCTGGAACGAAGATACACCGCTCTTCTCTTTTTGTGCTTTTCTCGTTTTCGAACTTGCCCCATCCCCAAGCAAACGAATCATTTCACCGAAGTAACGAACTTGGACAAATTTCACACGAAATGAAAAGTAAAGCCCTAACCCAATTAACATCGCAATAATGATATATGACCAAAGGACATTATTTACATCCCCAATTACCTTAGCTAAAAAATCCATAATTGCATTGCCCCCTCTTCCTAACAATAAGAAAATTATATTCTAAAAACTTTTAGTAATCAAGAACTTTATGTCAGGTTTCGTGACATGGGCACGTTAAACTTCTTAACATATATGTTTTTTTACGTAAAAATATAACCAGTACGTGCATTTATCCAATACTCAATCACTCATCCCATTCGACCGGTCATACTTTTAAGACAGTGCGTTCTCTACAAATAACGAGAGGAATGAACAAACAAAAATTATATTACTAATTACCTCTCACCCTTTTCATCATTTACTACAACAAAAAAGGCGAGCATCGAATTTATCTCGATGCTCACCTTTTCATTACACTGCTTTTTCTTTATCCGTTACCGTTGGCTTATCCCAACACTCTGTATTCGTTAAACCAGGAATAGAATCTGCACTGAAGACTGGATCTTTCCCTTGTTTCTTTTGCCTTACATAGTCTGCCAAAGCAGCATATGCAAATCGGCCAAGAAGTGTAATCGCGATTAAGTTTGTGATTACCATTAGTCCCATAAATAAATCCGCCATATTCCATACAACTTGAAGTGTGGCAACAGAACCGAATAATACCATTCCCACTACCGCAATACGGTAAATCGTTAACCAAGTTTTACTTTGTTTAATGAATTCAATGTTCGTTTCACCATAATAGTAGTTTCCT
>NZ_WIPE01000164.1:0-1000 GCF_009760835.1 Bacillus sp. EE-W1
AATCTTCTTTTACATAATAAACGTATTTATCATCTGTTTTATAGCGATATTCGTTTTTCTCTTTAAATGTAATACCATTTAAGATTTTCTTTTCTTCAGTCGTTGGATTATGAATCGTAACATCATAAATCGCAAGAGTATCTACATTCATCATAACGTTATTTTTAAATGCCATACCACCTGAGATTGCCCCCGCTCCAAGCGCAACTAACATTGTTACTGTCGCTAGTACTTTTGTTAAGCTGTTAATACGGAAGTTTAACTGTGCAAATGTAAAAGCATTAAGTCCTTTTTCAGTACGTTTTTTATTACTTTTCATCTTTTTAATAATAAGAGGTAGGAAGGTTCCAAATAACATGTAAGTTCCAGACGTTACAGTAATTAAAGCAATAAAAATCCCAGCTAGCTTTAACTTATCCATGTAAATCATAGAAGCATAGCCAATTGCTAATAAAATAATCCCCAATACTGCAAAGATAACAGTCTTCGCACCTTTTACAGAAACACTATCTGTTTTTGAATCTGCATGTACAAGTTGTAGAACTGTAATACGTGATAGTTTAATACTATTCATAATTGCTGATAATACAAATAGCACAAAGAAGAAAACACAAGTAACAATCATGGAAGAAACATAAAACGCTTCATAACTACCTGAAGTAAAATCCAGTTGTTGCATAAGTAGTTTACCAATTAATTGTGCAAGCCCTACACCTACTGCAATCCCGATTACAAGGGAGGCCGCACCTAAAACAATTGTTTCGATGAACATAAGGAATGTAACCTTAGATTTTTTTGCCCCTAACATCATATACATACCTAATTCTTTTTGACGAAGCGATAATAAGAATGAGTTTGCATATAGAATATAAAAGAATGTAATAATTGCTAATAAGATTGAACCAGCTTGGAATACTATTCCAATTTCACTAATAATAGAGTTTGCCGTAAGAAAGGCTTCGTTTAACGCTAATGTTTGGAACATATAAAAAATTGAAAT
>NZ_WIPE01000079.1:0-26312 GCF_009760835.1 Bacillus sp. EE-W1
TATATGTAATATTTAAATATTACATATAAAAACAAAATACTTTATAATTAAATATACAAATATAAAGAGGTGATTTTACAAATGCAACCCGCTACACAACTTTCTAATGAACAGAAATACTCTATGTCATGGGGACAATTTATTAGCTCCGTTTTATTCGCTTTTTTCGGAACCGGACTTATTACTGTGTTCCTCGCAATGCCCTTAACAATTTATACAGCCGGTCTTACAGATAAAAAACAAATTGCCCTGTATGAATCTATTGCAAATACTGCAAGTATCGTATTACAACTAGCCGTGTTGTTATTCTTCATTTTTAAATTCGAACCCGCAAAAAAATTACTACTAAAATCTTTTAACTTTAAAGCACTTAAAGAATGGCGTACATACGTATACTTACTTCATTTCTTCGCTACAAATATTTTACTCAATTACATCTTGTTAAATTATATGTTCCAAGACGCAACAAAGCAGCAATCTTCCGCACTTAACTTAGACGTTTTCAAGCAGTATCAAATATTATTACTTCTCGGCTTCGCAATACTTACACCAATTTTTGAAGAGCTGATTTTCCGTGGTTTTATACTCCGCTTCTTCTCAGAACGCTTTCCATTTTGGATTGCAGCTATCGTAACAAGTTTCTTCTTCGGTATCGCTCATACATACTCACTTGGCGTAATGGTAATTACTTTCTTCATGGGATTATTAATGGCTATTTTATGTAAAAAAACAAAATCCATTATTCCAGCTATGTTATTTCATATTATGAATAATATGTTGGCATTCTTGAGTTAGAAAGAGGTATCATCGCGATACCTTTTTTATTAATTCGTATCATTACTTCTCATTTCTATCAATTTATACATATTTATTAATAATATCCAAAATAAACCTCATGTAGTAAAATATAACTGATTACTATAGAAGGAGACTATATATGTTGAGCTTACTTTGGGTTGTTTATATGCCACTTCTTGTTTTATGCGGATTGTTCGGTGGTATTTTTTTAATTGTTACTAGCATGAAACATCGTAAATTATTTGTTGGTTTAATGGGGCTACTTAGCTTCTCCTTTGTCACACTACCTTTTGTTTTTTGGGGCATGGGAGTGGATAGCAATGCAATCCTCCCTATTTCAACAACTTTATATTGGATACTGTTTTCTTTAACTGGATTATTAGCAGGGATAAGTGGAGTCCAAACCAAAATTAAAAGTATACGTAATATGGGATTCATTATTTTCATCGCTGGTATATTAGGGGTTATCTTCTGGTTACTCATGACTGTAGGTGATTCATACTATATATAATATTTTTTAGAACCCCATAAATCGGAGGTAATACAAAAGTGTTCGGAATATTAACTTGGATGATTTTCGCTCTTACTTTGATGTTATGCGACTTCATCGTTGGCATTTTTTTAATTATTGCTGGTATTAAATGTCGTAAATCACTTACTATTATGGCTGGTTTCATTAGCATATCGCTTATTGTTGTTCCTATCATTTGTATAGGTTATGGAATAGATTTAGAGGGGATTGTTCCAATTTCGGGAACTTTATATTGGTGTTTCTTCTCTTTGGCTGGACTATTAGCTATTATAAGCGGAAGACAAATATCCAGTATTCGTGCTATGGGAATGGTTTTATTTATAACAGGACTGTGCTCCGTAACTGGTTATCATTTTTTATATTTAACTCTTTAAACAGACAAAAAAGCAGGGAAATTAATTCCCTGCTTTTCTATTTGGTTTATTGCCTGATGGTAAGAAGAACGATAATACCCAAGCAATCCCTGCGAGTATCGTCGCAATTAAGAAGGCATCGTTAATACCGTTAATTGCAGATAACTTCGAAATTTGTCCAAATAATAGTTGCGTGCTCATCGCATCTCCTGCTTGCGCTGATCCAGCGATCGCTGCTAAACTTTGCCCCATGCCGTGTACTTTATCAACTAAGATTGGGTTTGACGTTGTTAACATGTTGCCGTAATCTGCTACGTGAGCAGTCGTTTGCTGCGTCATAAGTGTGATTAAAATCGCTGTTCCAATTGAACCAGCTACTTGTCTTGACGTATTTTGCGTTGCTGTACCGTGAGAAATTAATTTCATCGGCAGTGCGTTCATACCTGCTGTCATAATTGGCATCATAATGAATGACATACCAATCGAACGTATAATATAATCCGTCATAATAACGCTATACGGTGTATCCATCGATAACGTTGTGAATTCATATGTCGCAAACGTTGTAATGGCTAAACCGACAATTGCTAACGGACGAATACCATACTTATCAAATAGTTTACCTGCAATAGGTCCCATGATCCCCATAATTAATGATCCTGGAAGTAGTAATAAACCTGATTCTATCGGTGTGAAACCGCGAATGTTTTGCAGATATACCGGAAGTAATAACATACCTCCGAATAATGCCATCGTAACAATTGCATTAATTACTAAAGTAAAAGTAAATACTGGGTATTTAAACACTTGTAAATCAAGCATTTTGTTGTCCGTTGTTAGCTCTCTCCAAATAAATACCGCAATACCTACTACACCAATGATAAGTGAAATAACAACCTCTGCACTAGTCCAACTATTATTTCCTGCTTCACTAAATCCGTACAATAAGCTACCTAGTCCAATACTTGAACTAACAACACCGAATACATCTAACTTCGTTTTAGATACCGGCTGAGCTAGTGTAAAGAATTTTAAAGATAGGAATGTAATAATTAAACCGATAATAAACATCGCATAGAACATTAAGTTCCAGCTATAGTTTTCAATCACCCAGCCCGTTACAGTTGGTCCGATAGCTGGTGCTAAAATCATCGCTACACCTAGTAATCCCATCGCTGCTCCGCGCTTATGAGGCGGGAATAATGTCATGAAAATATTCATACCAACCGGCATTAAAATACCTGCACCCACCGCCTGAATAACGCGGCCCGTCATCATCATTGTAAAGTTTCCTGAAATAGCACAAATGATAGATCCTACCGTGAAGAATAACATTGCCGCTACGAATAATTTACGATACGTAAATCGTGAAACTAAAAAGGCACTAATCGGTACTAAAATACCATTTACAAGCATGAAACCTGTAATTAACCATTGTGCTGTTGAAGTTGATACGTTAAATTCGTTCATTAACGGAGGCAATGCAACGTTAATAATTGTTTGGTTTAAAATAGAAACGAACATGCCGAGAATTAATACAGCTACAACTGCTTTGACGTTCACATTTTCTACAGGCGTAGACATTTGTTTTTTCGGCGCTTCTTTTTCTTGTTTTACTTCTTCTTGCTTTCCTGTTTCTAACTCAACTACATTAGAAATTTCTGCTTCTTGCTTTCGTTCAATTTCTTTCTCTTCTGTTTCTACCTTACTTACTTCTATTTTATTTACGGCTGGGACTTGTTCTTCTCCCACGTTCGTTTTTTTCTTTCGTAAAAGACGATTTACAAGGAAGAAGACGATTATACAAAATAGTGCATATCCTGCAATTGCAATTGAGGACATCTCATCTCCCCCTTACTTATGAATACGAACTGACACATTCATTCCAGGAACAATATTTACTGATTTACTATGATCTAAAGAAATTTTAACTGGTACTACTTGTGTTACTTTCGTATAGTTCGCTGTTGCGTTGCTTGATGGTAACATAGAGAATGTATTCGCTGTTGTTAATCCAACTTGCTCTACTTTTCCTGATAAAGTTGTATCTGGGTATGCATCTACATACACATCTACATCTTGACCTTTTTGTACATCGTCAACATCTGTTTCTTCAATGTTTGCTGTTACCCATAAATTGTTCATATCAAATGCATAAGCAATTGGGCTACCTGCTCCAACGAAAGCATTTGTTGTTGCATTTGATTGCACAATTGTTGCATTTTGTGGAATTGTTACATCTACTGTTTGTTCTCCATTTGCTGCCGCTACAGTAACAGCACCTAATTTATCATTTTCATTGTAATTCTTTCCTACTTCAGCTTTCCAGTCAGTTAATTTACCTGCTACTGGTGATGCAATCGGAATTACCTTTCCATCAATTTTTGCATTTTCTGTTTTTAAATAATTTTCCGCTTGATTGTAATAGTAATAACCGCCAATACCGCCGCCAACTAGTACAATTAATGTGATAATGTTGATAATCACCATTCTTCGAAACTGATTCATTGCATTCCTCTCCTTATATCGCATATAATTTTTTTCTAAACTATTTACGTCCTTATTGTTTAGAGTGTTTAATTGTTAATTATATTAACTTTTAAACAAAAAAATCACACCATCTGCGGTGTAAATTGAAATTTATCTACCTGCGAGCGGTGCTGATTTCTGAAGGACTATCGTTTATAATTATAAATAATTATTTTGAATCTACAACCGACAATTTAAGTATGAAATGTCGCTTAAACAACAATATAATACCTATATGTTGTTTAAGTATAGAAAATTAAACGAGGGGAAGTAAAAATGTCTATTAAAAATACAAATGATCCACGTGTAAAGCGGACGAGACAACTCATACAGGATGCTTTTGTCGCTTTAGTAGGCGAAAAAGGATTTGATGATGTAACTGTTCAACATATTGCAGAACGTGCTCCTGTAAATCGCGCTACGTTTTATAGCCATTACCATGATAAATATGACCTATTAGACAAAAGCATTGAAGAAATGTTAGAGAAATTAACAGAAGTTATTAAGCCGAAAAATAGAAATAAAGAAGATTTTCAACTTACATTTGATTCACCACATCCGACATTTTTGGCTTTGTTCGAACATATTGCAGAAAATGTGAACTTCTATAACGTTATGCTTGGTGATAAAGCCGCTGGAAACTACTCTTATAAAATGATGAAAACAATACAAACACATTTAACATTAAGCCTGTCTATTTCACAGCCAGATGATAAAGATCTTATGGTTCCTCGTGATATTTTAATTAGTTATGTGACAGGAGCTCATATCGGGATGATTATGTCATGGTTAAAAAGAGGGATGATTTATACCCCGCATTTTATGGCTATGCAATTAACTCGTTTAATCATTTTAGGTGCTCATACTGCTGCAGGATTAGAACGACCTTTTTAAAACATAAAAAAGCGAAGGAAAATCTCCTTCGCTTTTTCTATTAATTAAATGTAATGTTATGTACAGCCTCTTTATCAAGACGTTTAATAACTTCTACAATTAACTTCACTGCATTTTCATAGTCATCACGGTGTAACATTGCCGCATGAGAATGAATGTAGCGCGTTGCAATCGTAATTGCCATAGACGGAATACCATTTGCAGAAATGTGAATTGCGCCTGCATCCGTTCCACCGCCCGCTACTGAATCATATTGATACGGGATTTGTAATTCGTCAGCAACATCAACTACAAAGTCACGTAAACCTGTATGTCCAATAACAGAAGCATCATATAAAATGATCTGTGGTCCATCACCCATTTTACTTTGCGCTTCTTTTGCCGTTACACCTGGTGTGTCACCAGCGATACCAACATCTACTGCGAATGCAATATCTGGTTTAATATAGTTCGCAGATGTTTTCGCACCACGAAGACCAACTTCTTCTTGTACAGTCCCTACGCCGTATACAACGTTTGGATGCTTTTCATCTTTTAATTGTTTTAATACGTCAATTGCAATTGCACAACCAATTCGGTTATCCCATGCTTTTGCAAGTAACATTTTTTCATTTTTCATCACTTGGAATTCAAAGTAAGGTACAACTTGATCGCCAGGTCGTACGCCCCACTCCATTGCCTCTTCTTGGCTAGAAGCACCAATATCGATGAACATGTCTTTAATTTCAACTGGCTTTTTACGCGCTTCTGGAGGTAAGATGTGTGGTGGTTTTGAACCAATTACACCTGTTACATCTCCTTTACGCGTTACAATTGTCACGCGCTGCGCAAGCATAACTTGTGACCACCAGCCACCAACTGTTTGGAAACGAAGGAAACCTTTGTCATCAATTTGCGTAATCATAAAGCCAACTTCATCTAAATGACCTGCAACCATAATTTTCGGGCCGTTTTCTTCCCCTATTTTTTTCGCAACTAAACTTCCTAAATTATCAGTAGAAAGTTCGTCCGCAAACGGCTCAATATATTTCTTCATTACTTCGCGTGGTTCACGCTCGTTACCCGCAATACCACGTGCATCTGTTAATTCTTTTAGCATTGTCAATGTCGCGTCTAATTTTGTCATTGCCAACACCCTCCTTTTTCTTCAGTCACTTCATTATACAAAAGGAAATTGAAATATTCAAAAATTAAATCAGTATCCTTGTGTTTGACGCTGATGATTTACTTCATTTTTATCTAAATATGCCTTTTCAATTTCTTCTTGCTCAAACTCTAGCGCTTGTCCAAGTCGAAGGTAGCTTGTAAATAATTCAATATAGTTCGTAATAGATGGTTGATCTGTAAAACGAATTACTTTCGCATATGTGTCTAAGAAAATTTCTACTTGTGTTTTATTCGTTTGTGCACATTTATAGAATAGGAAGTTTTTATCAATACCTAAATCAATTCCGATTGATAAAATAAAATGCAAGCCATCTACGTATTCTTCTAATATTACTTCACGTTCTGATGCTGGTTTGTTGCTCCAATATTTAAAACAACGTGTTTCATTTGCAAGTTCTCCAATTTCTACAAGAAGAGCTAACATTTTTTCTTTTAACAACTTTTTCGGTTGTAAATCATGCTCTTTCACAATACGGTCATCTAATTCTTTTTGTAATTTAAATAGTTGTAGTAAGTCCATTCTATTGTCCTCCTCCAACATCGCATTTTACGCAACAATGTTGTTTCATCTCAAAGTTCATTATTATTTTTCGTTTCTTATTAATAAGTCAGCCATTTATCTCTTTACAAAATAGCTTGTCCTTAATTTACAAATACGTTTCAATCATCACTATTAGATTGTTCACTCCGATTGGTGATAGTTAATCATTATCCGGGGATTGTCCACTGATAAAAAATTTATTTTATCTGATGAAAGTTGCATATCATCTTTCCATTATAGCAGTGTCGTTTCAGGTAGGAAAGATACTCTTCTTTCCAAAGGGGGATAATTGAAAAAAGCCAGGAGAATTCTCCTGGCTTCATATATATATTCTTCTATATCGCTATAGCTTTTATATTGATTTTGTCATATCGATAACGACATACTTCTCTTTGCATACAAATAAAAAAACCTTAGAAGAAAAATCTTCTAAGGTTTCAACTAATTAATTAGTTAATGTTGTTTTTTGCAACTGTTGCTAATTCAGCGAAAGCTTTTTCGTCATGAACAGCTAAGTCAGCAAGCATCTTGCGGTTAACTTCGATGCCAGCATTTTTAAGACCGTGCATTAAACGGCTGTAAGAAAGACCATTCATACGAGCTGCTGCGTTGATACGTGTAATCCATAATTTACGGAAGTCACGTTTCTTTTGACGACGGTCACGGAATGCATACATTAGAGATTTCATAACCTGTTGGTTAGCAACCTTGAATAATGTACTCTTAGAACCGTAGTAACCTTTTGCTAATTTTATAACTTTTTTACGACGTTGACGAGTAACTGTACCACCTTTTACTCTTGGCATAATATTACCTCCTAATTGTTCTATATATCAGCCGAACTTATTTTAAGTTGTCAAGCATTTGACGAATGCGTTTGAAGTCACCAGCGCTTACTACACCAGCTTTACGTAGTTTACGTTTAGCTTTTGTAGATTTGTTAGCGAATAAATGGCTTGTGTAAGCGTGAGAACGTTTCAGTTTACCTGATCCAGTCTTTTTGAAACGCTTTGCAGAGCCGCGATGAGTTTTTTGTTTAGGCATAGGTATTTCCTCCTCTATCTATTACTTATCGTTTTTCGGTGCTAAAACTAAGAACATACTACGTCCTTCCATTTTAGGCTTAGATTCAATTGTACTAACTTCAGCACAAGCTTCTGAGAAGCGATCTAAAACACGTTGACCGATTTCTTTATGAGTAATGGCACGTCCTTTAAAGCGAATTGACGCTTTAACCTTGTCGCCTTTCTCTAAAAACTTGATAGCATTACGAAGTTTTGTGTTAAAGTCGTGTTCATCAATTGTTGGACTTAAACGAACTTCTTTCATGCTAATTACTTTTTGATTTTTGCGCTGTTCTTTTTCTTTCTTCTGTTGCTCAAAGCGGAATTTACCGTAGTCCATAATGCGGCATACTGGCGGTTTCGCATTTGGAGCAACTAATACTAAATCAAGATTAAGATTTGCAGCTAAGTCTAAAGCGTCATTACGAGACTTGATTCCAAGTTGATCGCCATTTGCACCAACTAAACGTACTTCACGTGCACGAATTTGCTCGTTAATCATCATATCCTTGCTAATAGTAAGCCACCTCCAAGGTTTTTTCAGAACATCTTTTGTAGTCATAGAACCCGACAAAAAAAGTGCGGGCATACGACACCCACACTTGTAAATTCTTAAGTAAGAAATACATTTACCTGTAAACTGCGAATGCGTCCATCAGGTGAGAAGCGGGTGCTTCTACTTGTTCCACAAAACAATATTCTATTATCCTTGATGAGTTTATCATAGGACATGACGTCTGTCAAGAAGACGCTATGTGTTTTACTAACAACAAGAAATATTGTAACAAACAACTAACATACTTGCAATACTTTTTTATGATAAGTATAGTTTGGTTATTTTTTCTAGTTTTTCTTTTTTATAATACATACGAAAGCCGCGGTATACCGCGGCTCTGTCTTATCGTTTTCCTTCTACTTTAATCATATCAACAAAAGCATCTAATGCAATTGTTTCTGATTTTTGTTCACCATATTTACGTACGTTTACGCCGTTTTCAGTTACTTCATTGTCACCTACTACAAGCATGTACGGAATTTTTTGCATTTGTGCTTCACGGATTTTGTAACCAATTTTCTCTTCACGAGTATCTAATTCAACACGGATACCAGCACGACGTAATTCATCTTGTACTTTCTTCGCATAATCTAAATGTACTTGCGGAGAAACTGGAATTACTTGCGCTTGAACTGGAGCTAACCAAGTTGGGAATGCACCTTTGTATTCTTCAATTAAGAAGGCTACGAAACGTTCCATAGTTGATACAACACCACGGTGAATTACAACTGGACGATGTTGTTTACCGTCTTCACCAACGTAAGATAATTCAAAGCGTTCTGGAAGTAAGAAGTCTAATTGTACAGTTGAAAGTGTTTCGTCTTTTCCAAGAGCAGTACGAACTTGAACGTCAAGTTTTGGACCGTAGAATGCCGCTTCACCTTCAGCTTCATAGTAATCAAGACCCATTTCATCCATAGCTTCTTTTAACATACCTTGTGCTTTTTCCCACATCTCATCATCAGCATAGTACTTTTTAGTATCAGCTGGGTCACGATAAGATAGACGGAATGAATAGTTCTCTAAACCAAAATCTTTGTACACTTCTAGAGTTAAGTTTACAACACGTTTTAACTCTTCTTTAATTTGATCTGGGCGAACGAAAATGTGCGCATCGTTTAAAGTCATTCCGCGTACACGTTGTAATCCAGATAATGCTCCAGACATTTCATAGCGGTGCATTGTTCCAAGTTCGGCAATACGGATTGGTAATTCACGGTAGCTGTGAATATCATTTTTATAAACCATCATGTGGTGAGGGCAGTTCATCGGACGAAGAACTAACTCTTCATTATCCATTTCCATTGATGGGAACATACCATCACGGTAGTGATTCCAGTGACCAGAAGTTTCATAAAGCTCTCTGCTTCCTAGTACTGGAGTGTATACGTGATCATAGCCTAAGCTTGCTTCTTTATCAACGATGTAACGCTCGATAATGCGGCGGATAGTTGCACCTTTTGGTAACCAAAGTGGTAAACCTTGTCCTACTTTTTGGCTATTAGTAAATAGTTTTAATTCTTTACCTAATTTACGGTGATCGCGCTCTTTCGCTTCTTCAAGCATACGTAAGTGCTCATCTAATTCTGCTTTCTTAACGAATGCAGTACCGTAAATACGTTGTAGCATTTTATTATTGCTATCGCCGCGCCAGTAAGCACCTGCAACGCTTAATAATTTAAATACTTTAATTTTCCCTGTAGATGGAAGGTGAACACCACGGCAAAGGTCGAAGAATTCGCCTTGCTCGTAGATTGAAATAACTGCATCTTCTGGAAGATCGTTAATTAAATCTAATTTTAACTCATCGCCGATTTCTTCAAAGCGACGAAGTGCTTCTGCACGTGGCACTTCATGACGAACGATTTCTAAGTTCTCGTTCACAATTTTTTGCATTTCTTTTTCGATTTTCTTGAAGTCTTCAACTGTAATTGCTTCTTCCATATCAATATCGTAGTAGAAGCCATTTTCAATCACTGGACCAATGCCGAGCTCAAGCTTAGCATCTTTATATAAACGTTTTAACGCTTGTGCTAATAGGTGGGCTGTTGAATGGCGTAAAATGTATAAGCCATCTTCAGAATCTAATGTAATAATAGAAACTGCACCATCTTCTTCGATTGGTGTAACAAGATCGATCATCTCATCGTTTAATTTTCCAGCCACAGCTTTTTTCTTTAAGCCTGGGCTAATAGAAGCTGCGATTTCTTCAGTTGTTACGCCTTTTGGAAACTCCTTCACAGCTCCATCAGGGAAAGTAATTTTAACTACATCTGCCATCACTGGTCACTCCTCTTTTTTCAAAATAAAAAACACTCATCCCGTAAAAAGGGACGAGTGTTGAATTCGTGGTTCCACCCTTGTTCCAATTAACATTATTGTTAATTGCTCAAGTTCAACATAACGGTGTTGTCCGTTAGCAATTACTAGAAAAAACCGTTCACTGCTAAAGTTTAGAGGTGGTAAGTAATAATCCCGTACTAGGAAGCTCACACCCTAAGGCTTCCCTCTCTGAAAATCGTAGAAAACTACTCATGTCCTCATCATGACATTTCAATATATTTCATTTATGTAGGTAATTATATGCTCAAAAACTTAGAAAATCAAGGGCGTTACCTTTATTTTTTAAATTTTTCACATTGCGCTCAAACTCATGTAATCCATGTAATTGGACCCGTTCTTGAAATACATTTCGCAAAGTAATAATCATATTATGGTCTTGTTCTTTCGTATATAAATAAATTTTTTTCGGCGAAATAGAAAGAAGTGGTGCAATTACTTTCGTATCAATATATACATCCTTTTGCTTTAATAATTCCTCGTCTATATATTGGACCAATTTCTCCTGTTTTAAACGTCTACCTTTATCATCATAGAAAATAAAACTTTCATCAAAAATAAGATGCACACAGGACAAACGTGATTTTCGGCTGCGCACTTGTTGCCTTAGCGTCTCAATAAACATTTGATATTCTTGTTCCAACTTATACTCATCAATCGACAATTCAGCAAGCTTAGCTACCATTTCCCTATATGTACGAAGGCGAAAACGAACATATGATGAAAACGAGAACGAAAGCGGATCACAAAGCCAGTTATTTAAAGAAGATTTAATATATGATTCAAATGTGTGACGTGTTAATTCACGAGCAATCCCTTTTCTTCTTCCCTTTAAAATCTCTTGTGCCATATGCAATATTTGATGACACTCTTCCTCTTCTTCATAAAAAAACTTCTCTTTTAAGATTGTATAAATCCACTTATTTTGCTTTACATTCACAATGAAACATACCATTACCGGCAATAAAATCTTTTCAATATAATTCGATTCACATACTGGTATGTGAATCACCACTTTTTGTTCCTGTAAATACACACTCGTTTCCTTATATAACAGTTCCGCTCTTTTCAATAGTTGTCTATATACATGCATAGCATCATTTTTTTCTTCGAAGCAAATTTCAATCACTTTTGTCCCCCCTTTTATCCCTGCTCTAAAGGATTGTATCTATACGTTACAAATCCTATAAGAGTCCGTCCCGCGTGAAGTTCACTCTTAGTAGAATTACATTTCCTATCGTTAGAAAATCCACTCAATATGGCTTGCTAATTTTATATATATTAAGGGAGGGAGAAAAAAATGATACAAGCTACAATGAATTTTCTATAAGAAGTTTTTCGTTTTGCAATTCACCTATTCTGAAAAGTGTTCAAAACGAAAAAAGAGCAAGCTTTTCAGCTTACTCTTTACTTATGACGTCGGTTTTTCCCGCCAATCGGAATTGGCTTCGCTAAATATTTAATTCGTTCCATAATACGCGCTGCTTTCATTTGTTCTGCTTCACCACGCTGTGTATACGTTAAATGATGTTCCAATTCCTTGAAATCAAAGTTAGACGTAAAGAACGTCGGTAAGTTTTCTAACATACGGAATTGCAAAATGGCACCAAGCACATCGTCACGCACAAAACTTGACATCGCTTCTGCTCCGATATCATCTAGCATTAAAACTTGTACGCGTTTCACCGCATCAATCTTTTCCCCAATCGAATTATCTTGAATCGAACTTTTAATTTCACGTAAAAATTCAGGGAAGTATACGAGCATCGAACTTATTTTCTTTTGAGCAAGTTCATTCGCCATTGCTCCTAACAAATACGTTTTCCCTACACCAAATTTACCGTACAAATATAAACCTTGTATTTTTTTACCAGGTTCATATGTACTTAAAAATTCATTAGCTGCACCAATTGCATCAATACGCGCATCTAAATCTGAAGGATCTAAGTTTTCCATCGTTGCCTGTAAAATGTCAGTTGGCATATATACACTTTGAACGAGTTTTTCATATTTCTTTCTCTCGTCATATGCTACTTTTCTAACGCAACGATCGTATTGAATATCAATCATCTTCCCTTGGATAACGAGCTTTGGCTCATATCCTTGCAGCATGTTTTTACACGAACCTAGATCCGGACAATCCGCACAACCTACACTTTGTCCAATATATTCGTATAACTTCACAAGGCTGCGCTCAATCATAGAAGTTGTTACTTCACCTTGATGTTCGTCTATAAATTCTTTCACACGCGGATGCGCCATTACTTCCGCCTTTAATACTTCATATCTATTTTTAAAATTTTTATTTTCCATTAACTTTGCAAATGAATTTTGAATATGCTCCATTTTCTCACCTCAAAGAGCGTTCATTCTCTTCTATTAATCACGCTTATATTTTTTTAACACTTCTTCTAGTCGTTTTCGTTCATCATCTAACGTACTTGCATCTTTTTTCTTACTTACATCTTTCTTCACTGTTTCTTTCTCTTGTTCTTTCGGCTCTTCTTTCAGCCAATCTGGTACCATTTCTTTTCTTATCGTTTTCTTCGACGTACGGCCTTTTTTCTTCGTCTCAGCCCATTCTTGATATTGACGGTTTTCTTCTTTCGCTAACGCCATTGCTTCAGCTACTGTACCGACCTTTTTACGTGCCCAATGCCCAGCAATTTTCTCCACATACGTTTTCGCAAGCTTCATATCTGAGCGTAGCATAACGTAATAAATAAGTACATTCACAACACCTGGCGTTAATTTTTGATTGATCATTACATCTTCAACGATCTGCAAGTCAGCCTTTGTCGCCTCTGCACCACCAGAGATTTCTTTTAATAGTTGTTTTGGTGAGATTTCCTCTAACTGTTTTATTAACATCTCTTCTTGTGTAGAAGGCTCTTTTCCTTCCATCATACGTGCAGCGTGAGGTTGTACTCTTTCACTTAATACAGGTAACGCTTGACCGTTTTCGAACTGATACCAATCACGTGCTCCTTTTCTAAGCCTTTCGGTATCAATTGTCTGCATCTCTGTCACCGTACCAAGAACGATATTTTGCATCGATAACACATCTACATCGTACACGTAAGCAAGTGTAATGACACATTCTCGCACTTGATCTGTAATCGCCTTTTTAGGGACAAGAGCGGACAAGCCATCTACAAATAAGGAGAAATCAAAGAAATCATTCCAAACTTTTGGAGCGTCTCCCTTCTCGTTACTTGGCATAGCTGTCGTTTTTGGAATACGAAGATCTTCTTGCGCATGCTCAAGCTGTCCTGGATTAAACGAACCAAACACATCATTGAAAGAACGCGTAACATTTTCATAAGAAGCAAAATCAAATTCTTCTTCTAAGAAATATTGCTTTACTTGATTATATTTTGTCCGACTCAATCGATTGTATAAAAAGATGCTTAACACAATATCATCAAAAAACTGCTTCGGAGATAAAGGTGGTTGCAATTCATATATAAACATTCGAATATCTTTTTCTTTCTTAATATATACCTTCAAAAGCCCAATTGCTTCTAACTTTACTCGTTCCTCATATATTTCGGGAAGCTGCATCTGCATGGTCACCATAAGGGAATGATGTGTATTCTCTTTTCCAAACACACGATCTTGCTCTAACTCTCCCCATAGCGTCATGTACAAACTAAAAGCTCTACTACCTATTAACGGCTGATACAACATCGTTAACACTTTTCGGTCGTAATTATGCAATAACCCTTTCGCACTTACTTTATAACGATCAATTGGCAATAGCTCCATCCATGACTGTTTTTCCATTCTTGCTTTTCCTTTCTCTCATCCAATCTATCCTCTACTTCATTCGTTCTATCTTCATTATATAATTGCTTAGCGAAAAAGAGCTATTAGCTTTCGCTTCTAGCTCTCTTATCTCATTACTACGGTATGTAAAGAGAATAAAATACAACTTCTACTCTCTTTCTTTTTGCAGTATATCTTTTAATTCTTCAATAAATACATTTAAATCTTTAAATTGGCGATATACAGAAGCAAAACGCACGTAAGCAACATCATCAATATCACGCAGTTCTTCCATAACAATTTCACCAATCATATCACTTTTCACTTCTGATATACCTAAATTACGAAGTTCACGTTCCACACTTTGAGTTACTTCTTCTAATTGTCTTAAAGATACTGGTCTTTTTTCACACGCTTTAATTAAGCCGCGCAAAATCTTTTCTTTATTAAATTCTTCTCGTGTGCCTTCTTTTTTTACAACGATAAGAGGTGACTCTTCTACTCTTTCAAATGTCGTAAAGCGACTTAAACAACTTTCACACTCTCTCCTTCTTCGAATAGAGCGCCCCTCGTCTACCGGACGCGAATCTAACACTCTTGTACCATTATGCGAACAGGATGGACAACGCAATATATTCACTCCTTTACACTATACTCTTTATTTTTTCTCTACTTACTTCATCTGACAATATATATACAATATTATATAACTCATTCTAACTCTCTTACCACTTTAAGTTTAAGCACATTATTTTATCATCTCGTTTTCAAAAATAAGATGGTAGATGGGGTGCTAACTTATTCGTAAGAGCTCAATTTATCTCACTAACGAGTACGTTATATTTTTCCTTTTTTATAAACTAAAAAAGAGGTGCATTATACACCTCTTTACATTTTAAATCAATTATGTTCTTTTTTAAAGAGCTTTTGTTTCTCTCTGCTTAATTTCGAAGCTACCAGTGCCTCGAGGAAGCTCGATGCTCTCACGCGTTTTCGCGTTTAAACCTTCTGCAATATATTCTGCAGCAACATTTGGATCAATACGATCCCCACAAGTATAAACATCAATACTTGCGTAACCGTGCTCCGGAAAGCTATGAATTGTTAAATGTGATTCCGAGATAATTACTACTCCACTTACACCTTGTGGTGCAAATTTATGGAAAGCAACCTCACGCACTTCAGCACCAGCTCTCAGTGCTGCATCCACAAATAATTGTTCAATATACGGCATGTCATTAAGCTTGTCGAAATCGCAATCCCAAAGTTCAGCGATTACGTGACGACCCATCGTATCCATAGTATCCATTCTACAGTTCCCCCTTGTAAATTTATTCTAACTGTTCGAATTGAAAACTAATTTGCAATTTGGCTTGCTCCACTACCACGGGGGAAAGTTAGTCCAGAGAGGTCCTAACCCTTTAAGTAGTGACTACGTACCTCAGCTCTTAAGTTTACGAGTGTTAGTATACTTTGTTTATTTTCATTTTGCAACAACAGTTTTTTCGATTTTCTGTCATATTTTCCTCTTTACTTTTCCCTAAAAAAAATAAATGATTCACAAATACAGTAATCACAACGTTTCGTGGTATGTCCACTTTCAAAAATATACTCCTATAATTTTTTTCCTTTTCAGAAAAAAATAAAAAAAGAGGGCAAATATTCACTTGCCCTCTCCCTTATTCACTTAAATATGTTGCACATTTTTTTGTTTCGCTAATTCGTCAACAACTAACGTTACAAGATCTACAACACGACGAGAGTAGCCCCACTCGTTATCATACCAAGCAAGTACTTTCACTTTACGATCACCCATTACCATTGTAGATAAACCATCAATAATAGCTGAGTGTGTATTTGTATTAAAGTCAATAGATACTAAAGGCTCTTCGCTGAATTCTACAATGCCTTTTAACGCACCGTTTGCAACAGTTTTGAATGCTTCATTAATAGCTTCAACTGTCACATCACGTTTTACATCTACTACTAAGTCAACAAGAGACACGTTTGGCGTTGGTACACGAAGTGCCATACCATGAAGTTTTCCGTTTAAGTGCGGAAGAACTTTTGCAAGCGCTTTCGCGGCACCTGTCGTTGTCGGAATGATTGATTGTCCGCAAGCACGTGCTCTTCTTAAATCTTTATGTGGGTTATCAATATTTTTTTGGTCATTTGTATAAGCGTGAACAGTTGTCATTAAACCGTTTTCAATTCCAAACTGCTCATCTAACACCTTAACAACAGGCGCTAAACAGTTTGTTGTGCAAGATGCATTTGAAATAACAGTATGTTTTGTAATATCTAATTGGTCTTCGTTCACACCAACTACAATTGTTACATCTTCATTTTTACCAGGCGCTGTTAAAATAACTTTTTTCGCTCCAGCTTCAACATGAAGAATTGCTTTTTCTTTTGAATTAAATTTACCAGTTGCTTCAATTACAACTTCAACACCTAAATCTGTCCAAGGCAATTCCTTTGGATCGCGGTTGTTTAAAAGGCGAATCATTTTCCCATCAACTAACAAGTGATCTTCAAATGCTTCTACTGTTCCGTCAAACTTGCCGTGAACTGTATCATATTTAATTAAATGTGCTAACGTTTCAGATGGATAGCTTGCATTGATTGCTACAATTTCGAATGCGCTTTCTTTTATTGCCTGACGAAATACCATTCTCCCAATACGTCCAAATCCATTAATTGCCACACGAGTCATAATATGTTATCCCCCTTGAATGCGTTATACTATTTATCTCCAATCCCAATAATAGTATAACACAAAAAGGGGATATGTCACTAAGCATTTTCATTAATTTCACAATTTTTTAGTCAATAATGTTCCAATTCTTTAAAATCACCTGTAATTGTGTTTTCGTTCCCATAATTGTGCCATCATTATTTATCACTTCATCTGCATTCTTCACTTTTTCTTCTAACGGCATTTGAGATTGAATACGAGCTGTTGCTTCTTCTTCTGAAAAATTATTTCGTTTCATTAAACGTTCTAATTGCGTATGTGGCTTAACCGCTACAACTAATACGCGGTCAACGAGACTTGTTAATTTGCTTTCAAATAAGAGAGGTATATCTAACACAACCGCTTGCATACCTTCCTTTATGTACTTTTCCTTTTGTGTATTCATTTCCTCACGAACTGCAGGATGAACGATTTTATTTAACTGCAATCGTTTTTCTTCATTATAGAAAACGACACTTCCTAATTTCGGGCGATCCAATTCTCCATCTTCTTGTAATACTTCCGTTCCAAACACTTCTACAATTTTGCTATATGCTGGTTTTCCTCGCTCTACAACTTCTCTTGCAATAATATCTGCATCAATAACTGGTATACTCAGTTCACGAAACATTTGAGACACTGTACTTTTTCCGCTTGCAATGCCTCCCGTTAATCCAATTACTACTGTCATCATAATCCTCCTCACAATATAAAAGGCGCGAAACTAATGTTCCACGCCCATACTTACATTTTCCAAATTCCAATAATAATGAGTAATACCCCAGGCAGGAATGTAAATTTTTGTAACCACTTCATGTTTGATAAAACCGTTCCAAGTTTCATTCCAATAAATAAAAACAAAGAACTCATAACCGCAACTAATATCGCCATCATAGCGGGCGCATACCCTAATAAAGATGCACCAATTCCAGCACCGAACGAATCTATAGAAAGAGCGATACCAAGAAGCAATGCTTCTCCTGCGGAAATGGTGCCTGATTTATCAAAATCTGCAACAGTCGGTTTCCGTAAAATTTGAATCACTAGCCCGAGCGAAGCAATTTCTAATTTCCAAACCTTCTCCTCTTGCTTTGGTTCTTCTTTTTTCTCACTTCGAAAAAATTGATATAATACCCAAATTCCTATTCCAATAAGAACAAGCCCACCGATACGCGTTGCGATAACAGGTGAAAATATTTTCGCGATCATATGTCCAATTCCCATTGAAACAAGCATAACAGCCGCTGAACACATTCCGATAATTATAATTGATCTTAGTGGAATTCTTACGCTTCTTAAACCATATGTTAGCCCTACACTACAGCTATCTAAGCTTAATGTAAAAGCTAATAAAATAAGAGATAAATAAAGGTACATCGGTAAGCTCCTCCCTTATACATAGCCCTGCTGTATGTATATGACAAATGCCTATCCAATGTTATCTCTTTTCTATATTCTCGGCTGACAAATCGGGCAGTAATGCGTTCCTCTTCCGCCAACAACTGTTTTTTCTAATATCGTACCGCAAGTCACACATGGTTCTCCTTTTTTTCCGTATACATTTAGAAGTTCTTGGAATGAGCCAATTTGCCCTTGCGAATTCATATACGTTCGAATTGTACTTCCGCCTCGCTTCACTGCTTCACCTAACGTTGTAACAGTCGCCTCGTAAATTCGTTCAATTTCTTCTGCTGTTAAAGACGAAGCTTCTCGTTCCGGATGAATTTGAGAACGGAATAAAACCTCATCTACATATATATTTCCAAGCCCTACTAAAAGACGCTGGTCTAATAATACGACTTTTATTTTACGATTGGTCTTTTGCAATCTTTCTTGTAAATACTGCGGTGTCAATTCAGCATCAAACGGCTCCGGACCTAAGTCAGCAAGAGGCATTTGATTCAATTCTTCACCTTTCTTAAAGAGATGCATCGTACCAAACTTTCTCACATCTTTATAATGTAATTCAGTTCCATCTGTAAATAAGAAACGGACGTGTGTATGCTTATCAATTGGCTCATCCTCTTGATGCAGTAAAAACTTACCTTCCATACGTAAATGTGAAACAATAACATAATTCGTTACATATAAAAGCAAAAACTTTCCTCTTCGCTTTATATTTTCAATCTTCTCGCCTCTTAGCATTTCTTTAAAGATTTCTGCATCATCCGGACGTTTTACTATTTTTGGATAAGTAATAATGACATCTTCAATCGTTTTTCCTGTTACAAGATTTTCAAGCGTCCGCCTAACATTTTCAACCTCTGGTAATTCAGGCATTTCATCACTTCCTTATTTTGCGTCGTACCAAGTTGGACCGTAAGAATAATCAACTTTCAGCGGAACCGCGAGTTCAATCGCATGCTCCATTACTTCAGGTACAAGCTTCTCTAATTTTTCAATTTCTTCTTTTGGTGCTTCAAATATCAATTCATCGTGTACTTGCAGAAGTAGACGCGCCTGTAATCCTTCTTCTTCTAGACGGTCTGCCATAATAATCATCGCTTTTTTAATAATATCTGCTGCAGTCCCTTGAATTGGTGTATTCATAGCCGTACGCTCAGCAAAGCTACGTAAATTGAAATTACGACTCGTAATTTCCGGAATATAACGGCGGCGATTTAATAATGTAGCCACATACCCTTTTTGTTTCGCATCTTTTACGATGTCACTCATGTATTCTTGTACACCAGGGAAACTTTCTAAATACTTTTCAATAAATTCCGCTGCTGCTTTTCTTGTAATTCCTAAGTTTTGTGAAAGACCATAATCACTAATACCATATACAATCCCGAAATTGACAGCTTTCGCTTGTCGTCTCATATTCGAAGTTACTTCATCTTTTTCAACGCCAAATACATCCATCGCTGTTTTCGTATGAATATCCATGTCATGTTGGAACGCTTCAACTAGCCCTTTATCATTTGCAATATGAGCTAATACGCGAAGTTCAATTTGTGAATAATCTGCCGCATACATAATCCATCCTTCTTCTGATGGAACAAATGCCTGACGAATCTTTCTTCCTTCTTCTAATCGAATCGGGATATTTTGCAAGTTCGGATCCGTTGAACTTAATCGACCTGTTTGCGTTAATACTTGATTGAAACGAGTATGGATTTTAGATGAATCTTCATGTACAACTTTTAATAAACCTTCAATATAAGTTGAATTTAGTTTCCCTAATTGACGATAATGTAAAATGTTTGGAATGATTTCATGGCGATCCATAAGCTTTTCTAGTACATCTGCTGACGTAGAATAACCTGTTTTCGTCTTTTTAATAACTGGTAAGTTTAAGTTCTCAAACAGAATAACACCAAGCTGCTTCGGTGAATTAATATTAAATTCTGTTCCCGCAAGCTTATAAATTTCCTGTTCCATTTCCTTTAATCTACCTGCAAGTTCTTCTCCCATATTACGAAGACGCTCCGTATCAACTTTTACACCTTTTACTTCCATATCAGCTAATACACGCGCAAGTGGTAATTCTAACTCTGTAAACAGTTCATATTGCTCATTCTTTTGTAACTCTTCAACGAATGTTTGCTTTACATCATATAATACGTGCACTTTACGAGCTACATGCTCCGCTACTACTTCTAGCTCTGGAACAGCACGCTTCGCACCTTTTCCGTAAACTTCTTCATCAGATTTCACAGCATGTGTTTCTTTCATTTTTGCTACAGTACGGAAATCTTTATCCGTATCAGCCGGGTCAAGTAAATAAGCAGCGATTAGTAGATCAAAGTCAATCCCTTGCATATCTATCCCGTTCCATTTAAGTGCAACGATTGCGCGCTTCGCATCAAATGTATACTTTCTCATTTCTCCATCTGCAAGCCACTCTTTAAAAGCGTCTGACTTAAGAGCAATTTCTGTTTGAATAAAGTAACAGCCATTTTCATTTTGAATACCAAAACCTTGAATGTCCGCTTTATGATAGTTATCTTCTTGTACTTCAACAATAAGCGCACTATCTTGCACTAGCATTTCTTCTGTAACTTCTTCCACAATATCAAATGTAATATCATCTAATTCAGCTGGAGTCGTTTCTTCTGGCGTAACACCTAATTTATTTAAAAGTGATGTAAATCCTAAATTCTCGAACATTGGAATCACATCACTTGCTTCATACCCTTTATACTCCATATCATCCACATGCACTGTAATCGGCGCATCTGTAATAATAGTTGCAAGATCTTTACTCATAAGAGCTTGGTCTTTATTTGCTTCTAGCTTTTCTTTTAATTTCTTCCCGCTCACTTGATCTATATTTTCATACACTGCCTCGACCGTTTCAAACTGTGTTAACAATTTAATCGCAGTTTTTTCACCAACTCCTGGTACACCTGGAATATTATCTGACTGGTCTCCCATTAAACCTTTCATATCGATAATTTGCTTTGGTGATAAGCTGTATTTCTCAAATAAAGCTTCTTTCGTATATTCATCCACTTCTGTAATCCCTTTGCGTGGAATACATACGAGTGTATTATCTGAAACAAGTTGCAGTAAGTCTTTATCTCCTGAAATAACTTTTACATGAAACCCTTGTTCACTCGCTTCTTTCGCTAACGTCCCCATAATGTCATCCGCTTCATAATTTTCTAATTCATAACGCGGTACGTTGAATGCATCAAGCATCTCACGAATAAACGGGAATTGCTCTGATAATTCAGGTGGAGTCTTTTGACGTCCTCCTTTATACTCACTATACGTTTTATGACGGAATGTCGTTTTACCCGCATCAAACGCTACTAACATATGCGTTGGTTTTTCTTCCTCTAATATTCTCATTAACATCATTGTAAAACCGTAAATTGCGTTCGTATGTATACCTTTGTCGTTATTTAAAAGCGGTAGTGCAAAGAAAGCACGATACGCGATATTGTTACCATCTACTAATACGACCTTTTTTTCCAAACCAGAAACCTCCCCATACAAATTTGAAATGATTTTTTTCACAGAAAAAAAACCGTTCCTTTCCTCTCTCTATATTAACATGACTAATAGAGAGAAGAAAAATAACGGCTATTTTCTATCATATATATAAACGTTTACTAACATAAAAGGGAAGTGACGAGAACAGCATAACTATTCTCGTCCAAAATTACTCCTTGGATGAAGGGGTTTTCATGTATTATATTAACAGACCTTTATTAATATTTAATTAAGCCATTGTTAATATATTGTAAACATCCTTCATCCTATTTTTCAGTTGCTGATTTTGGTAAAACAACTGTAAATGTTGTCCCTTCCCCAACTTCACTATCCACTGTAATCGTACCGTGATGTGCCTCAACTAAATGCTTTACAATCGATAATCCGAGGCCTGTACCACCAGTATTTCTACTTCTCGCTTTATCCACTCGGTAAAAGCGTTCAAAAATACGCGGAATTTCATCTTTACTAATACCAATTCCCGTATCCGATACTTTTATATAAGCATTATATTTATCTTCTACTAATTCTACAGAAACAACGCCTCCAGCCGGCGTATATACGATTGCGTTATTCATTAAATTAATAAAGATTTGCTTCAAACGACTTGGATCTCCAATGACCGAGACTCCTTTTAGCGCATTTACTTGTAAAGAAATTTCTTTTTCTCCTGCTTTGTTATCAAGCACCATATGAATGTCTTCAAGAAGTCCCTTCATATCAACGGTCCCCATACTCAATTTAAATCCTTGTTGCTCAATCTTTGATAAATCTAATAAATCTTCAATTAACCCTTGCATGCGTTCACTTTCTTTTAAAATAATGTGCAAGAAATGTTCGCAGAATTTTTTATTATCCATAGCACCGTCCAAGAGCGTTTCTGAAAAACCTTTAATAGAAGTAATCGGTGTCTTTAGTTCATGAGAAACATTCGCTAAAAAGTCTTTTCTCATTTGTTCTAATTTCTTTAGCTCAGTAATGTCATGGAATACAAGGACAATCCCTTTCCATTCATGGTTCGTCCCGATAATCGGTGCTCCATATACTTCAAAATGCTTTCGCTCAATTCCAAGCGGCAATAACATTTGTTTACGCACTTTCACTTCTGTCATAAAGATTTCTTCCACGAGCTCTATAATTTCTGTATGATGAAACGACTCATAATATAAACGATCTAAATATTCTTCATCTGTTACGTGGAAAGTCTCCTTATAAGAACGGTTTACAAGGTTTATATAACCGCGGCTATCAATTAAAATCATTCCGCTTCCCATATTTTCAATTAACGTATGCAGACGATCTTGTTGCATTTCTTGCTCAAGTGTCATCTCTTGTAAATTACGGGCTAAAATATTAATTGCTTTACTCAGCATTCCTGTTTCATCCGAATGACTTTCATAAGCGCGTGCTTTATAATTTCCCTTCGCTAATTCGATAGCAACTTTCGTAACGGATTCAATTGGCCTAATATATTGCCCTGTAATTTTCATACCTAAAAATACGACTACGAGACAAGCGATAACAAATCCGATAATTAATAATCCCCACGTTTTTTGATGAACAGATTTCAAAGGCTCAATTGTACTTTTCACCAAAATGTACCCTTGTTTCCCTGCTACATCTTGAACGAATACCGCATGGTAAAATTCATTATTCTGATCTGTTTCTTTCGTAATGACTTTGTTTCTTTGTTTTGTTGTTTCAGAAGAAAGTTCTTTAATTATCCCTTCACTAAAAGCAGACTGTTCTCCTCCGCTATATTGAACTTTCTTTTTTTCATCTACAAATGCAATAGAAGCCTGTATTTTTTCTTCTAACTTTTCAAATACATATGGATTTTTTAAAACATCATCAAAACCCTGTTCTTCTGCTAATACCGCAACATACTCTGTCTCTTTTACCATTCTCTCTTTTGCATGATCTATATAGTAGTTTTCAAACACGGTTTCCAGTAATAAACCTAGTCCAACTAAAATAAAAACAATAAGAGAAACAAATGTAAAAAGAAGCCTGGAACGAAATTTATTCATCCCCTTTTGGCTCCTCTAATTTATATCCTAAACCACGTATCGTTTTAATGTACGTCGGTTTTTTCGTATTTTGTTCAATTTTATCGCGCAAATGGCTAATATGAACGTCAACAATTCGTGTATCACCAGCAAAATCATAGTTCCATACAGCACTTAATAATTGATCACGTGTCAACACGCGACTTTTATTTTTCGCAAGATAAACAAGTAGTTCAAATTCTTTTGGTGTTAATTCAAGCTTTCTTCCTTGGAAATAAGCCTCATAAAATTCCGGCAAAATTTTAAGTTCAGCAAGTGTGATGCTCTCTTCATCTGACGCTTCTTTCACTTGTTCTTCTTGTTGTAATTTCGTGCGGCGCAAAATTGCCTTCACACGCGCAACAACTTCCCTTGGGCTAAATGGCTTCGTCATATAATCATCTGCCCCAAGTTCAAGACCTAGCACCTTATCAAATTCATCATCTTTTGCTGTTAACATTAAAATCGGCGTCATAACGCGCTGCAATCGTAATTCTTTACACACTTCCATACCATCCATTTTTGGAAGCATTAAATCTAATATAATTAAATCTGGGCGTTCTGTTGTCGCTTTTTGAAGCGCCATTTCTCCATCCATCGCTGTTATCACTTCAAACCCAGCTTGTTGTAGATTAAATTCAATTAAAGTTAAGATAAATTCCTCATCATCAACTACTAAAATACGATTGTTCATTCTTTTCCTCCAAGTTATAGACTTGAAACCTTCTTCATCCTAGTATTTTCCCCGTTATTCTCATCATACTAGAAAACAAGGTCCCTCTCAATATAATTGTCTATTCATGGGCTCGTTTCTACTAATGCTTCGAAAATAAAAGCAATTAAAACTTCATTCTCTCTCCCTCTCCGCTATCCAAACTCGGTAGATAAACCTACCTTTTTCAAAGTATTTTTCCGTATGAACCACAAATCCCCTCTCCTGCGCTAGGAAAAACGAAAGAGCATACGCTATTTTATAGTCCGGTGTTTCATATCTATCAAATAGTCTTCCATACATTTCATTCGCGACCCCGTCTGCCCACACTTCAGCTTCTCTTATCGTTTCAAAGATAACATCTTCTTTTTTCCACTTCACCTTAAAAATCACCCCTTTTATTGACTTACATTATTAATCTTTATATTATTAATTTAAATATATAAATATTAAAAACACGGAGGTCTATTATGCGATTAGTTCTACCTATTCTATCTTTAGTAGTAACATGTATTCTTACTTTCAACGCCCCAAGCTGGGATACTATTAAAACAGGTTGTTCCGATTTCGCCGAAGGATTCACACAAGGATTCTTCAACTAAAAATAGCGCTAGCCCCCTTATAGAAAGGTATGCTAGCGCTATTCATATTTTCATGTTTTAAAAATTATCTAATGCTTTTTCCATAATAGAAACTGATTTAAAAGGCGGCGTTACTGTTAAAGAACCCTTTACAACCGTTTCTCCTTTTTCATCATGAGCAGATACAAGCATATCAATTGTATGTTCCTCCTCAGAAACAGCTACAACTTCAAAATGGATTTGTAACGTTTCATAATGATGAACATGCTTCACGAACGTAAGGTCCTTCCTAGTAATATGACTGCCTGGACCTGGTAAATATTTCGTAACTGCCGTTGTAATCATTCCCGTTAGCATAATGCTTGGTACAATCGGCTTTTCATACGGAGTTTGGGATGCGTAATCATGCTGAATATATAATGGATTGGCATCATTCGTTAACCCTAAGTACAATAACAAATCTTTATCCTCAATTTTTTCAGTGATAGATAATTTCTCTCCTACTGTAATTTCATCCATTCTACGACCAATTTGAACTTTTTTCTTTAACATGTTACAACCCCCTCCGATTTTTTCACCTTATTATCCTACTAATAGCGATACCTTATCCGAAATTTACTATGATGAGGGCAATGTATAGTATAAATCTATAGTTTCATTATAGGATACACAAAATGATAGCGTTTTCATATTATTTCAAAAAAACATTTGAATAAATAGTAGAAAAAGATTCGGGGCCCCGAATCTT
>NZ_WIPE01000077.1:0-17734 GCF_009760835.1 Bacillus sp. EE-W1
GTGTTCATCATTGAAATTTCTTCTGTTTGATCTTTTAAAGCTTTGAAACTGATGCTGTATTCACCGTCTTTAATTGTTTCAACATTCGGCTTCTCTACTTCTGGTTTCTCTACCTCTGGCTTTTTATCACCGTCTGGTTGCTTTTCTTCGTTCTTAATTGGCTCAAGTTTATCTTGTTCAAATAAAAGTTGTACATCATGTGTTTGCTTATAGTTTCTTGATGCCATTTCGATAAATACTTTTGTATTTAATTTTTTTGATAAATCGTCCACTTCAAACTCTACTACTCTTGTATCTTTTTCTTTATCTTCACTCACTACTTTTGCATCAGCAAATGCGCCATCTTTTTCCGTTTGGAAATTTTTAATTAATGAGCTACTTGTTAGTGTTACAATTGCCTTTTTCTTACCGTTTTCTACTTTTAATACTCCTGGATTTACCATGTAATTATTCATCTTAGATTCTTCATCTGTCTTATCTTTTAACACTTTAAATGGAATACTATAATTCCCATCGCTAATTGTGTTAGAATTGGGTTGTTGATCTGGGTCAGGCTTTTGGTCGGGCTTCTGACTTGGATCCGGTTTTTCATTTGGATCTGGCTTATTTGCTGGATCCTCTTTTTCATTTGGTTTTTCTACATGAATCGGTGTAATACTATTTTGATCAAATGCAATACGCACATCATAGTCATGATGATAATTTAAAAAGTCTATGTCTACTTTTACTTTCGCATTTAATACTTTCTCTACATCGTCCACTTCAAATTCTACTACTCGTGTATCTTTTTCTTTATCTTCACTACTTACATTTGTCGCAACAAACTGGCCACTTTTTTCTGTTTCAAACTTCGTGATCCATGAACTATGTTCTAACGTAAAGGATACCTTCTTCTTCCCATCCTTCACTTTTAAAGTTCCTGGACTTACAGAGTATTGATTCATCATAGATTCTTCATCTGATGTATCCTTAAGAACTTTGAAACCGATTGAATATTCACCGTCAGCTAGTTGGCTTGCTGCTTGAACTGCAAGAGGTTGTAATGTTGATACGAATGTAAATATCATTAAACACATCGCAACAACAATTTTAAGATATCTATTCAATGGAATAACGCTCCTTTATTTAGTTTTGACGTACTTTACGAATTAAGAAAACACCTGAAATAAGAATTAACACTGCAAATAATCCGATGCGTGCTTCATCGCCTGTTTTTGGGTTATCTGTTTTTTCAGCTTTTCCACTTTCATTTGTTCCTTTGCTTGCCTCTTTATTTGCTTCTTTACTCTCTTCTTTCTTCACTTCTTCTTTTACTTTTGTATCTGTTTTTGTTTGATCATTATTCTTTGTTACAGTAGTTGCTTTATTTTCTCCACCTACCGCTTTTACATTTGCATCAAATGCAAAGCGAATTGTGTAGTTATGGTCATAATTTACGTTAGGTACAACAACATGAATTTTTACAGCTGCTGGTTTAGATAGGTCGTCTATTTTAAACTCTACAATTCTTTTATCTGCAGATTCATCTTTACTAACAACTTTTGCATCAACAAAGTTTCCGTTCTCTGGTGCTTTAAATTCTGTAATCCAAGCACTATGATTCATAGGAATTTGTACTCTCATCTCACCATTTTTCACAATTAACTTAGCTGGTTTTTCAAAATAATCATTTGCCATTGAAGCTGAATCATTTTCTGCTTTTTGTATGACATAGTTAATATCGTAAATACCGTCAGCTACATTTGCCGAAGCTTGTCCAAATGGCACTACGAAAAAAGCTAGCATACATACGAATGTCATAATAAAAGCGGGTAATACAGAAATCTTTCTCATTTGGCTTACTTCCTCCTTGTTTATCTTTCATCCATACTCTTTGAAAATGATAATTATTCTCAATATATAAGAAAAAATAATAATCCTCTATCATTATTTAATTGTAATTTATTTATGTAATATAGATATTATTGATTATCATTCTCACTAAGTGTTAAAAATAATATCCCTCCCTATTCCTTATAAAGAGCGATTTACATTTTAACATAAGTCCCTATTTCTTTTGATGATTATCATTCTCAATGAAGGTCAAAAAAAATAAAACTAACCATTCTCCTACTCTATCACCTCTATCTACAAAATGATATCGTTATAGAAAACCTTATACCTTTCACTCCTCACTTTCCTTCTAATATTTCCACAACTAAGTCAATCTTAGCCTAATGCTAATTTTTTTGTCAACTATATTACGTATAAAATTTTTAATATCTAAATTTCCCTATATGCAATTTTTCCTACAAAAAAAGAGACTTTCTTTCATAGAAAGCCTCTTTTCACTATTTTTCTACAGCAACTTCTTGCTTTTGAAATAAAGAAACTACATATCCAATTGCAATTCCAATGATACCCGGAACTAGCCAACCAATCCCTACACTATATAGTGGAATTTTATCTAAGATAGGAGCAAGGGCCGCTACTTGAAGATTTGCATTATGCAATCCATCAAAGAAGCTAATTGCAAATGCTCCTACAATACCGCCTACATACATAGCTAATGGAAGACGAATATAGTTTTCAACAAGTGATAATACAATCAGTACGATACCAATTGGGTAAATTGCAATTAAAATCGGTAATGCTAATGCGTTTAACTGAGTTAACCCAAGGTTTGCTACCATAAATGCTAATACACAGAAGATGAAAACAACCTTTTGATAAGAAAGCTTTGGTAATAAGGAAGAAAAATATTCCCCACAAGCTGCAACAATACCTACAGAAGTTGTTAAACATGCCGCTGTAATTGCGATCCCTAATAATAAAGTTCCGTAACTACCAAATAAATGATTTACAACGTTTGTTAAAATAATTCCTCCATTTGCTCCCATTCCAAGAGACACACTAGAAGCTCCCAGATAAGCAAGTGCTAAATAAACAAGTAGTAAACCGAGCGCTGCAATAAATCCTGCAAAGATTGTTACTTTTGCAATGCTGTTCTTATTTGTAACGCCTTTTGCTTTTAAAGCATTAATAACAACATTTCCAAAAACAAGTGCTGCAAGTCCATCTAAAGTTAAATATCCATCAATAAAACCTTTAAAGAGCGGAGCATTATACGCTTCTGTCGGTGCACCAAATTCTCCAATTGGTGTAATAATTGCTTTACCTACGATAATTGCTATAACAGCTAACAAAATTGGAGTTAATACTTTACCTATGCGGCCCACTAATTTCGATGGGTTTAAAGCTAAATAGAAAGTTACTGCAAAGAAAATGAATGTAAAGATAACAAGTGGATACGATTGACCAGCTATATCACTTGGTAAAAATGGTGCAACACTCATTTCATAAGCAACTGTTCCTGTACGCGGAACACTTACGAATACGCCTAAACATAAATAAATTGCAGTGATAAAAACAAGTGCGAATACAGGGTGTACACGTCCCGCTAGCTCATTAATATCTCCCTTTAGAGCTATAACAATTACCCCTAATAAAGGTAATCCAACACCTGTTACGATAAAGCCAAATAACGCGATCCATACGTCTGTTCCAGCACCTTGCCCTAAAGCTGGCGGGAAAATCATATTACCTGCACCGAAAAATAGTGCAAACAACATTAAACTTATTGCAAACATCTCAGAAAACTTTAAAGATGATTTCATTTCTACTAACCTCCTAAATATTCTTGCATTGACAAAATATTCTGAATTAAAGACCGTCACATATCCTCTTTCAAGCATACTTCCCCGTAAAAGAACGCAAAAAACACCCGTCCCTAACAAAGGGACGAGTGTTGAAATCGTGGTTCCACCCTTATTCTAATAAAATGAATTTATAACAAAATAAGCTCATTTTATAGCTCGTGTAAATTGATAACGGTTTTATCCGCCAAGAATTACAATGCATCATGCAGTTCACTCTTGAAGTTTAGAGGTGGTAAGTTTGTCTTTCCGTATTAGGAAGCTCACAGCCTAGGCTTCCCTCTCTGAGAATCGTCAAAAACAACTCATGTCCTCATCATTACTTTTATAAAATATCTTGTCGAAACTTGTTGTTTTTTATTATATGGGCTATTTTTTAAAAAATCAATAGTTTTATTTTTTCTGACAAAAAAATATAGGGAGAAAATTTTTCCTCCCTAAAACTGATTTATTAAAATGTCTAATTCCTCAGATGTAACGCTCCGCCATTTTCCCACTTCAAGATCGTCTATCTCTATATTCAGAATACGAACCCGCTTTAGCTTTGTTACAGTAAATCCGAAAGCACGGCTCATTCTACGAATTTGTCTGTTCATTCCTTGCGTTAAAACGATGCGAAATGTAGACTGATCCACTCTCGTCACTTTACAAGGCTTCGTCATGCCATCCTTAATCTTTACACCGCTGGACATCTCATCAATAAACCAATCTGTAAACGGCTTATCAACCGTAACAATATATTCTTTCTCGTGTTCATGATCTCCGTGTAAAATTTGATTCGCAATCGCACCGTCATTCGTTAATAAAATTAATCCTTCCGACGCTTTATCTAATCGTCCAACAGGAAAGATACGCTCTGGGTAATTGATATAATCAATAATGTTATCTTCAATATGCTCGGCTGCTGTACAAGTAATACCAACTGGTTTATGAAAGGCGATATACACCTTTTCTTTCTCTTCTTTTACAATAACCTGTCCATCAATCGTTACCACATCACCATCGCTCACGAGTGCACCGTGCGTACATATTTCACCGTTAATAGCCACGCGTCCTGCTTTAATGAGACGGTCTGTTTCGCGTCTTGAACAGGATTTTGCTTCGCTTATGTATTGGTTGATTTTCATAGCTTATTCCTTTTCCTATATATTAAAAGCGTCAATCTATGGCAATATCACTCTGCCACGATTGACGCTCTTTTACTTCGCAAAAACAACTAAATAAATAACCCCAATTACCAAAAATATTCCGCAACAAGCTAACAATACTTTTGCAAGTTTGTCCATAAACATATAATGGTTCCCCTTTGTTTCGTTGTTTGCTATTTTAATTCGACAACTGTTACGCCTAGGCCTCCCTCGCCCATGTCACCGTAGCGGTAGTTTTTCACACCGCGGTGTTTCTTCAAGTAATCTTGTACACCTTGGCGAAGCGCTCCTGTTCCTTTACCGTGAATAATTGATACGCGCGGATAGCTTGCAAGCTGTGCATCGTCTAAATATTTTTCAACGCGCATCATTGCATCTTCATAACGTTCACCGCGAAGATCGAGCTCTAACGAAACGTGATAATCTCTACCCTTCACACTTGCGACTGCTTTTTTCTCAGTTTGCTTCGGTGTATTAATGTATTCCATATTGGATTCTTTCACTTTCATCTTCAGAATACCAATTTGTACGCTCCACTCTGTATCACTTACCTTTTCAAGTAATTGACCTTTTTGGCCGAACGTTAATACTTTTACTTCATCGCCTGCGCGTAATTGTTGTTTTGGCGCTGTGTTTTTCACGTTTACTTTTTGTTTCTTCACAAGCTCTGGCGCCGTACCTTCTAGACGGCTCTTCGCTTCAATAAGCTCATGGTCTTTCACGTTTATAAGCTGTGCTTTACGCAATTGACGAAGTTCTTGAATAATGCCTTCTGCTTCTTTCTTTGCAGCTTCGACTTTTTCTTCCCCTTCTTTTTGCACTTTTAATAATTTTTCATCGCGCTCATCATTAAATTCAATAATTTGACGCTGTAATTCGCGATGCAGTTTTTCAGATTGCTTGCGAAGTGCTTCTGCTTCGTTCCAGTCACGCTCTGCATTCTTTTGACTTTCTTCTAACTTCGCAATCATATTTTCAATTTTGTTTGTATCTGTACTAATGTGGTTACGAGCTTGATCAATCACGCGATCAGATAGTCCAAGGCGCTTCGAAATTTCAAAAGCATTACTACGTCCTGGTACACCGATTAATAATTTATACGTTGGGCTTAATGTATTCACGTCGAACTCAACGCTCGCATTAATAACTTTCTCACGGTTATATCCGTATGCTTTTAATTCTGGGTAATGCGTCGTAGCAACAACGCGAGCACCACGATTACATACTTCATCTAAAATTGAAATTGCTAATGCAGCCCCTTCTTGCGGGTCTGTTCCAGCACCTAATTCATCGAATAAAACTAAGCTTTCAAAATCAGCTTTTTCTAAAATATCAACAATGTTCACCATATGTGAGGAGAACGTACTTAAACTTTGTTCAATCGATTGCTCATCACCGATATCGGCAAAGATATTTTTAAATACACAAATCTCTGACTCATCCATTACTGGAATGTGAAGGCCAGATTGCGCCATTAATACACAAATACCAACTGTTTTCAGCGTAACTGTTTTACCACCTGTATTCGGCCCCGTAATAACAATTGTCGTGAAATCTTTACCCAACATAATGTTATTTGGCACGATAATTTCTGGATCAATAAGCGGATGACGTGCTTGTCTTAAATCCATATAGCGCTCGTTATTTACAATTGGCTTCGTTGCTTTTATACGCTTCGCATAAAAAGCTTTCGCAAAAATAAAGTCAAGATTCGCAACTACTTCTACGTTAGATAAAACGATATCTGCTTCTACTGCCACTTCTTCTGTTAACATCAATAAGATGCGTTCAATTTCTTGTTTTTCTTTCACTCGTGCTTCTTGAAGCGCGTTATTTAACTCTACAATGACTTGTGGTTCAATAAATAACGTTTGCCCAGAAGCTGATTGATCGTGAACAATACCGCCATATACACCGCGGTATTCTTGTTTTACTGGGATTACGTAACGTTCGTTACGAATCGTTACAATCGCGTCAGACAGCATCTTTTGCGCGTTAGAAGAACGCGTCATGTTTTCTAACTTTTCACGAATACGACTTTCCGCAGTACGAATTTGAGTACGAATACCACGCAGTTTATCACTTGCGCTATCGACTACTTCACCGCCATCACCGATGCAATTTGTAATTTTCTTTTCTAAATCATATAAAGATATAATTTGAGCGACATGAGTTTCTAAAATAGGAAGCTCAACACCATTATCAACCATATCTTCAATGAAACGTTTCATATTGCGACTACCATACATCGTATTTGCAATATCAAGTAGTTCATTTGGACTTAACATACTCCCAATCTTTGCACGCTTCACATTTGAGCGAATATCCGTAATACCACCTAATGGTGCACTACCTTTTAAACGAATGACTTTCGCTGCTTCATCCGTTGTATCTTGCATTTCTACAATTTCTTCAAAATCAGTGCTTGGCACTAAATGCTTCACTTTGTCACGGCCAAGTGAAGAGGCTGTATGTTCAAGTAATTGTTCTTTTACTTTATTGTATTCTAATACACGCAACGTTCTTTCTAACATGTTGCAGGTCCCCCTTGTGTTACTTATTACGTTTAATATAGTCTAATAAACGTTCGATATCCCACGTGTTAATCACGTTATCTTTTTGAATCCAACCTTTACGTGCTGCGGCTACACCTGTTTCCATATCTTCTAACATTTCAAGCGTATGAGCATCTGTATTAATCGCTACTTTTACACCAGCATCTTGTGCTTGTTTTAATAATTTCGCGCTTAAATCTAGACGATTTGGATTCGCATTTAATTCTAAAACTGTATTTGTCTCTTTTGCGAGTTCAATTAATAAATCTGTATCTACATCGTAACCCTCACGACGCCCAAGAAGGCGTCCTGTCGGATGGGCAATCATTGTGACATGCTTATTCTCCAGCGCAGCACGAAGACGTTTCATAATCGTTTCACGGTCTTGTGAGAAGCTAGAGTGAATCGCTCCAATGACATAATCTAATTCTGCTAATACTTCATCATCAAAATCAAGTGTTGCATCTGGTAAAATGTCCATTTCAATTCCGCGTAAAATTGTAATGTCTGGATACTTTTCGTTCATACGTTCAATTTCTTTCGCTTGTTCACGAAGGCGCTCTTTCGTTAAACCATTCGCTACTTTTAAGTATTGTGAATGGTCGGTAATTGCCATAAATTTATAACCACGAGCACGACATGCCTGTACCATTTCCTCAATCGAAAAGGCACCGTCACTCCACGTTGTATGCATATGTAAATCACCTTGTATATCAGAGAACTGAATTAAGTTCGGATACTCTTTAATTAATTCAATTTCTTTTCCATCTTCACGCACTTCTGGTGGAATGAATGGAAGACCGAAATGAGAGAAGAACTCCTCTTCTGTTTCAAATGTTCTCACTTCACCTGTTTCTAAGTTTTCTACACCGTACTCACTAATTTTCTCGCCTCTATCTTTCGCGATTTGGCGCATTTTTACGTTATGGTCTTTTGATCCTGTGAAATGATGAAGAGTTGTAATAAATTCTTCAGGTTTTACTAAACGGAAATCGATTGAAATATCATATTCATATTGAAGACGAACAGAAACTTTCGTATCTCCACTTGCGATTACTTCAATCATATTATTGAATTGCAGTAAATGCTCACGTACTGTAGCTGGTTCTGACGTTGCAATGATAAAGTCTAAATCTTTCACTGTTTCACGAACTCGGCGCAAACTACCAGCGCGAGAGAAACGAATTACTTCAGCAATATTCGACAATTTCTCCTCTATTTCCCCGGCAATAGGCAATACCATTGCGATTGGTAAACGCTCTGGACGAGATCCTACTTGATCGATTGCTTCTAATATTTTCTCTTCTGTCTTCTTACCGAAACCTGCTAAAGCTTGTACTTTATTTTCCTCACAAACCGCTTTTAGCGATTCCATATCAACAACACCAAGTTCTTTATATAACTTAGCTACCTTTTTACCACCAAGGCCTGGCAATTTTAATAACGGTAATAAACTACTTGGCACTTCTTTCTCAAGCTCTTGTAATACTTCAGATGTTCCCGATTCTATATATTCTTGAATAACTGCCGCTGTTCCTTTTCCAATGCCCGAAATCTTCGTGAAATCTTCAATTTCAGAAAGACTGCGATCGTCACTTTCTAACGCTGCCGCCGCCTTACGAAATGCAGATATTTTAAATGGATTCGCGCCCTTTAGTTCCATAAACAGACCGATTGTCTCTAATAATTTAATAACTTGTTTTTTATTTACCTTCATCATTGCCCCGCCTTTCTTTCATAGAAAAAAACTCCTCTTTCCGAAAAAAGAGAAGTTATACTCTGCTACCTGTCTGCCATAGTTCCTTCACCTTTTCAGAAAGAATCGGTGTATCGTCTACAATTATTTTGCTAATTGATGATTTTTGTAATGGTGTTTGTATTTGTTCAATTGGAAGAATGTTTCCAACGATAATTAAAACAAACAAAATAATATATACTTCTAAAAATCCGAGGATTGCCCCCGCAAACGCATTGACTTGCTTTAAAACCGGTATTTCTGCAAACATATTTAACAAATTACCAAGTAATGAAAGTGCAATTTTTGTAATAATAAACAATATGATAAACGCAAGCGCTTGATAAAATACTGTCTCAATATTATTTGCATCAATCCATTCTGGAACAGATACATTTTTATCAAATGGATACGGAATAAATTTCGCAAGTGCTGGCGCTAAATCTTTACAGTACCAGTATGCAACAAGGTATGCGATAATAAAGCTTGTTAACTTTACAAGTTGCAGAATAAACCCTCTGCGTAAGCCGAGGAAAAATCCCATAACAAGCAGTAAAATGATAATAATATCAATCATGTTATTCCATTCCTTTTTTTGTCATACTTTCTTTCAATTTCTCATGTTCTTCTTTTAATTTTATGTAATCGTGTATGACGTTTACCGCCGTCAATACCGCTAGTCTACTCGTGTCAAGCGAAGGATTCTTGGCATTGAGTTCGCGCATTTTATCATCCACAATCGCTGCTACCATGCGGATATGACTTGTACTTTCATCGCCAACAACTGAATATTGTTGACCATAGATTTCTACATTAATTCGACTTTTCTTTCCCTTTTGTTGTGACAACTCACCGGCCTCCAATCACGTACAGAATCCTAAAGTTTATCATACCATGAACCATCATATTATGGAAACAGAAAGAACAATCCGATATGATAAAAATAACAATATAAAAAAAGGGGCGACCACTATGTCAAATTCTATCGTAATTCAAACAAATTCTACAGTAATTGAAGACATGAAACAACAATACAAACAGGCACTTAGCCCAAAAACCCCACAAGGCGGAATCTTCATGGCAAAGGTGCCGTCTTGCACCATTACAGCTTATAAATCTGGAAAAGTAATGTTCCAAGGTGGCCGTGCTGAAGCAGAAGCTTCTCGTTGGCAAACTGTCTCTCAAACACCGAAAACAGCTGTAAAAAAATCTGTCGATTCACACCGTTATGCACCCCCTGCTTCCATCGGTACAATGTCTATCGTAGGGTCAGATGAAGTTGGTACTGGTGATTTCTTCGGACCGATGACAGTAGTTGCTGTATATGTGGACGCAAAGCAAATCCCACTGTTAAAAGAACTTGGTGTAAAAGACTCTAAAAACTTAAATGACGATCAAATTACTGCCATTGCAAAACAACTTCTACATGTTGTTCCTTACAGCTCTCTTGTCCTTCATAATGAAAAATATAACGAGCTATTTGATAAAGGAAACAACCAAGGTAAGTTAAAAGCTTTACTGCATAATAAAGCTATTACAAACTTATTAGCTAAAATTGCACCTACAAAACCTGAAGGCGTCTTAATCGATCAATTCACACAACCTGATACATACTACAAATATTTAGCAAAGCAAAAGCAGGTACAGCGTGAAAATGTTTACTTCGCAACGAAAGGTGAAAGTGTCCATTTAGCAGTAGCCGCTGCTTCTATTTTAGCTCGTTACTCATTCGTAAAACAGTTTGATGAACTAAGCAAAAAAGCCGGTATGCCACTTCCAAAAGGTGCTGGTAAACAAGTTGATATTGCAGCTGCTAAATTAATTCAAAAGCTTGGTAAAGAACGATTACCTGAGTTTGTGAAAATGCATTTCGCTAATAAGGAGAAGGCGTTTCGCTTATTAAAAAAATAACTATTTTTTAGTATCGACATGATTTATATGAACTAAACAAGGCGAAAAGAATTGGATTCTTTTCGCCTTTTATGGATGATATATGATTTTTGGCTATTCATATTACAACACTTGCATATATTTAAGAGAATATAGCTCCTGCAATAGCAATTACAACAATAATAGCAACTACACAACCTATCATGTTCCATATCGCCTCAGCAAAGAAATAATAAATGAATCCAGCAATAATCCCTAAAACTGGTGTTCCAATAAACGAAAAAATTATGCCTACAATAATTGCCATAACAATACTACCTCTGCTCACATAACTTGCATTGTAGTTAGTGTTATTTTCATGAACTACATTTGCAGCTACCTCACTATTATTATAGTTTGTATGCTCCACCTCGTTATAACCATCCATTTCCATTCTCTGTTCTAAATCTCGTAAATAATTACTTATTTCCACATTCTCATTTTGATTCATATCCTGAATTATTCTTACAATTCGCGGCAAACAAGAATGCGTTATATCAATTTCGTCCGTCTGATCTAATAACATATTAATTACAGCTTGCTTTTCTTCATCATTTTGAGGAACTCTTTTAATTATTTCCCCAATCCTTTCACAGTACGCTATTCTTTCTTGTGCATTTGTTAAGTAGAGTAAATCAAGTAAGAGGAACATGTCTTCAATTCCTGGTGTGCAACTATTCAACCTTCGTTCCAGTGCTTGAATAGCATTGTCCCATTGTTCTAAATCTAGATATATATTTGATAAATGGATATATCCATACGACTTATTTGGATCCAGTTTTATTATTTTATTCGCTTGACTAATAGCTTTTGAATATTCTTTTTTCGTTTTGTAAATTTTATACAATAGAAATTGATAATCCAGATTTGATGGATGCTCTAACACTAATTGCTGCGCAACCTTCTTAGCATTACTAATTAAATCCATCTCATAATAGCAATGTGCTAAATAATAAAGAGCCTCTGCATCATCTGGATAATCCTCTATTAAGTCTTTCAGAATAATCACTGCATCTGTATACATATCTCGATTAATATAATCATTTGCTTGATTTAACAAGCGTCCATATTCTCCACCATTTTGAAGACTTCTATCATATGCTATTCGCTGTTCTTCATTCATTAATTCTTCATATGCTTTTGTTAACTGCTTAAATTCTTCAGGATATTTCTCATTTGAATACATCCTAATCTTACGAAAGTAAGCTTTTTTAATTTCATCTTGTGAAGCACTTTGTTCTATCTCTAACAATTCATAATATGTAAGATTATTCATATTACTCTCCTAACAATGTCCCCAGTAATTTCTTTGCCTTTTGTCCTGTCCATTTATCTGCATACTCTTTGTCTATTTTTTTCAGTATAGTAACCGCTTCATCTTTTTTACCTGTATCCATAAAGTATGTCGCCTTCGATAAAAGAACAGCATCCGTATAATCAGAATTTTTAAAGTTAGAACTAGAATTATTTAAAAATTCATCATATAGTTTTTCTATCCCTGTATAATCTTTCATTTCTATTTTAGATAGAATGGTAAAGTATAGTGCATCATCCGCTATATCCGAATCACTTAGCAGTTTTCTAGCATTAGTAAATACCGTTATTGCTTTTTCATAATTTCCTTGTTTATATAAAGACCTTCCATCTTTGTATAATTCCCAAGAAGCCTTATACTTTAATGCTTCATTTTGCATGAGACTAGACTCTAAAATTGCTGTTTCTTGGAATGACTGTTTTTGATTCTCTTTAATCTGTTTCTCTAAAGCAGTATTTTTTTCTTTTAATGACTTTTCGGCTTTCTTATGCTGTTGCTCTTGCTTTTTTTCATTTACCGTTTTTGCAGCAACTTCCTTTTGATAAGACTCTTTCATATGTTGTATAAGATACCCTCCAGCAAATAGGGACAGCACAATTACTGAAGCATAGAGTGTATGAAGAATCCAACCTTTTTTCTCCTGTACCGCAGGCTCCGTTACCTCAAATAACTTATACTTCTTCTGCAAGATTAAAATGGATTGCTCGTCCTTTACATATTTAGGAAATCGTTCAAACTCTTTCAGAGTCAGGTCTACACTCTCTACCGCTAGAAGACAAAGTAAATATGCATAATACACCTTTGCAGGTAGTGGGTATGTTTCTCTCTTCTCCAAAACTGTTCCCAATAAGCCCTTTGCTTCTGCATATTTCCCTTTTTTCATCAAAACTACAGACTTATTATACGAACGATATAACTCTTCATATTTAGGCAATACCGCTTCTACTTTTTTCATCGTTTGTCTTTGCGACGCATTTATATTACGCTGGGCCTTCCATAAAACAATCCCTTTTTGAGGATATCCCGTATATACTTCAAGTAACCCTAACAGCCAATTAATTCGTGAATCTCCTGGTAAAAGAGCTGCAAGCGAAAGGATTAACTCTTTCGCTTGCAGAATACGTCCTTGCTGAACAAATCGGATACACTGATTATATTGATTTGCTATATGTTCCATAATCGTCTCCTCTATCTTTTTACACAAATTCAATTAATAAATCAGTTAACTCTTCATCATATTTCTGAATTGAAATACGATCATTACGACTTAAAGCCACTTTTAAATTTGATACAGTTTCTTGTAATTTTTGCTTTTCTTGTTCTCCTACGTCTTGCATTAATTTTTCTGCACGATATAATGTCTTTTTAACATCTTCAAAATACTCTGATTCAGCCCAATCTTTTTCCAAGCGTACTTTCGCTTGCGTCATTTCACGTTCGTCCATAACACCCACTTGAGAATTAATGACTTCTGTAATTTTCTTTCCTGTACTCACAATCGTCGCTTCAATTTGTAAAATACCATTAATGTCATAAGTAAACTGGATTTCAATTTCTTCGTGTCCTGCTAACTGCTTTGGAATTCCCTCCAGAATAATGTCATCTTTATTCAACTTTGTATTCTCAAAAACTTTTTCATTTTCTCCTTGATATACTTGAATAATAACTTGATCTTGATAATCACTCATTGTATAGTATGTCTTTTTTTCTGTAACTGGAACTTTTGCACCTTTATTAATAATTGGATCAAAGTATCCACCTATAAATTGTCCGCCAACATTTTTCACAATATCTGTTCCTAATGTATACGAACAAATATCAAGAACCATTAATCCATCTGTTGAATCAATTGCTCCACTTTTAATTCCCGCTTGTACTGCAGCTCCCAAAGCCACTACTTCATCAGGATTAATATCCTTACGAATTGGACGTTGTAATTTTTCTTCTACAATTTTTTGGATATAAGGAATACGTGTAGACCCGCCCACTAATAAAATTTGATCAATACTTGTTAATGATAAATTACTTTCTTTTAATGCTGTATCTACCTCATGTAATGTGGAAGCCGCTAATTTTTGGATCAATTGCTCAAACTGCCCGCGAGATAGTTCCATATCAATCGTGACAGGCGCACCATTATGAATACCTACAAATGGAACCATAAATCGTACTGACATTTGAGTCGATAAAGATTTTTTAACTCTCTCAGCTTCTTCTTTTAATAACAATCGAACTTCTTGCTCCGATTTACCTTCGATTTGATATAAATGAATCCCATGAATCATTTCATATTCCTTTACTACCCAATCTACAATTGCATTATCAAAATCCATACCACCTAGCTTATTATTACCAGCACTAGCTTTTACTTCTACTACACCTTCAAAAATTTCAATAATTGAAACATCGAAAGTACCACCACCTAAATCATAGACTAGAATGTGTTGGTTTTGGTCCGAATTCTCGAATCCGTATGCAATAGCAGCTGCAGTCGGCTCATTAATAATACGTTCCACTTTTAGCCCTGCAATCTCTCCGGCCTTTTGTGTCGCTTTCCTCTGTGAATCGGAGAAATACGCAGGAACTGTAATAACAGCTTCTGTTACTGCCTCTCCTAGTCTCTCTTCTACACTCTCTTTTAAATACTTTAATATAAGAGCCGATACTTCTTCTGGACGCAGTTCCTTTTCTCCAATCGAAACCCTTTCTTCCGTTCCCATTAATCGTTTTACTTCAAGAACAGTACGATCCGGCAAACTTTTAATTCCCGATTTCGCATCTTCACCAATAATAATTTCGCCTTTTAAATCCTTTTGTACAACCGAAGGTGTTGTGCGGCTTCCTTTTTTATTTTCAATAATCTCCGGTTTTCCATTCTTTAAGTATGCAATAGCTGAATTGGTTGTCCCCAAATCGATTCCTACAATAGCCATAAATAATTCCTCCTAATATGATTAATAGACAGTGATCACGTATGCTTTTCTTAAAATTTCTCCTGTAACAGCATTGCGAAAACCTCGTTTATTTACTGTATATACTTGATATTTTTCATAACCTTCTGGAACTTCATTTAAAGGAACAGTTCCAACCCCTTCCATTACAGTCCCATCAAACAATTCCCCTTGAACAGAAATCTCTTCAATTTCTTCTTTTTCAAGTAGAAATAACGCTTTTTTAAGCGTTGTTTCCAGGCTATCTCCCCAGCTATTTCCTTCTACTTGCTTAGAAATGTTATAAACATTATCCAGCAAATCGAACATACTAATAACAAGTAAAGCTAACTTTTTTTGTTTTCTCTCAAATTCTACTAAACTAGTTTTTTCTTCAACCGTGCCTTTTTCTTGTACATATTCTTCCATCGTTGATTGTAACTCTTGTGCAATTTTAAAAAAGGCACGATTTCCTTTTTTAATTTCATCACGCAGTGTATCTACTGCTGGTTGTAAATCCGAATAATCTTGTGGTTCATATATTTCAAATGCTGTTTCTTCTAAAAAAGTTAAACCTGCAATATCGTTTTCTATCATTTCCATATAAGTGTCACCCAAATAAAACTCTCCCTTCATATCATGAAATAAAAAATCAAAGAACAATTGCTTAAAACGACTTTCTGTTGTGGCTACAAAACGGCTTCACTTGTCTTCATAATTCTGATCTGTATATAACACAAACTTCATCTCTTCAAAACACCCTTGAATATATAACTGATATAAGTTTGCACTATGACCAATAAAGAATTTGAGTATGTGTGAAAAAGTATATTCACATTGTTCCTCTCGCACCCTTTTAACCCCTTAATAAAGAATTTTAGTCGTTCTCTCTACTCTATTAATAATCTCTTCATCAATGCTATCCAATTCTTTTTTTTGCCCTTGCGAAACTGCATAATAAGCTTTTTGTAGAATAATTTCCTCTACAAGATTTCTCATTAACCTACCATTCCCATGACTTTTAGGATTCAGTTCTATTTTCTTATTTAAAATATAGCGAACTCTTTCTTTCGCACCTGATGTAATTTTATATTCCTTTTTATCAAACATTAAATCTTGTATTAATAATAATTCGTCCACTGTGTAATCTGGAAAATCGACATAAATATTAAACCTTGAGCGAAGTCCTGGATTAGACTCAATAAATTCATTCATTTCATTAGGATATCCAGCAAGAATAACAATTAAATTTTCCCGATTATCTTCCATCGCTTTCACAAGCGTGTCGATTGCCTCCATTCCAAAGTCATTTGTACTGCCGCTTCGTGTTAAAGAATAAGCTTCATCAACAAATAAAACGCCACCTAGCGCTTCTTTAATTTTCTTCATTGTCTTAGGAGCAGTATGTCCAACAAATTCTCCAACTAGTTCCGAACGATCAGTTTCAACTAGATGTCCTTTCGACAATACTCCTAAAGCTTTAAAAATTTTTGCGACCAATCTAGCAACTGTCGTTTTCCCTGTACCCGGATTTCCAGTGAATACCATATGAAGACTTAAATTGTCTGTCTTCATTCCTTGCTCTTTACGCATCTGATTAAAAATAACTAAATTATATATTTCTTTCACTTTTTGTTTTACACTTTGTAAACCAATTAATTCATCTAATTCTGCCATCGTCTTTTCAACTGAAACGATTTCTTTCTTTTCTAACAACTGTTTAGCAAACAAAGGATTCCTCTCTATCTCACCTTCTAATTCTGCTATAACATTCAAACACTCTTGACTTTCTTTTTGAAGATTGTTGTATTGTAAAGCCGTTCGAAAAGAAAATCGTGCTCGTTGTATTGCTTGTTTTACTTCTTTAACGTTATAAGGGCTCAACTGTTTTAAATTATCTACTAGTTCTTTATGAATATATAAATGCTTTCTTCGCAAAACAGCGTGCCCATATTGTATATAATAACTTGCATTATCTTGTGTAAATGATAACGCTGACAGCCAAAATTGTTCAGCCTTATCATCTTCACCTTTTTTTTCATGCAAACATGCTAGTTTTTCATACCACCTACCTATTTCCTTACTCATATCTTTCTTCAAAGGAAATAAATCATTTTCAACTTTATATAAAAGCCTAAACGATCTTATAAATAAGTATGAAGTGGTTTCTAAATCTTCGCTCACTAAAGCAATTTCCATTTGTCTCTTTATATCTTCAAAAGACTCTAAAATAAATTCCCTTTTCCCAACATTCAATACGTTCACCTTTTATCATCTTTATATTTTAATGTACAAAAAAATATGCAGCGCCACAACCCTTAAAACACCCTGATCAATACTCTTAATTTTAACAAAACATTACATTTTCTTCTATAAAATTCTATTCTTTAAATCCTAATATTTAAATTTTAACAATAAAAAAAAAAA
>NZ_WIPE01000132.1:0-20385 GCF_009760835.1 Bacillus sp. EE-W1
CCCCCCCCCTCAAGACTGGACACCTGATAAAGTGTATATTAAACGAAAAATACATTTCATTGAACCACCTTCGGAGTCTGAGTTTCCATTTACGCGTATTTTTGTCGAAAGAAATGATATTGATTTAGATCCAATAAATGGGGTTCTGACGAATGAATATATTATAGAATTAAGAGTGGATCACGTAGGAATTCTAGACGTAGGACCAATCTCATTAGGGGCTGAAATTGTTAATGAAAGACATATAGTAGAAGTTGAATTTCGAGCTTTAGGTAAAACATTTGATGGACAAGAACGACCTATTACAAAAATAAAATGGGACTATAAAACAAAAAATTCAGATGGATATTGGAAAATTTACACGGGACAGTCTGACTACAAACCTCTTTATCAATATAGAGTCCGTGTTATTGAAAAAGCCGTTATTGGAGAGAGCAACGGATTAGAGTGGCAAGGACCTTGGGAAGATTGTTCTGGTAATGGACCGCTTATATTAAAGATACCTAATAAACCACTTACATCTAATTCGTAGAGAAAACTAATTTTATGTAGATTTAGTAGAGAAATATATTTTTAAAAAAGATTTTCACGCAGGTTTTGGCGCAAAATTTTTTAACACATAGAGACATGGAAAATTTGCGGTCAAATTTTATGAAAACCGTTAATGAATTTTGTAATTAGTTATACGCTGAAAAGACGGAGTCTGATTGAAGTCTTTGTCTTTGTTTGTATATGGCATGAAGCTGACTACACAGTCGCACTAAGGAATCACTTGCTATCCATTGACTAGTACAGACACAGATAGTTGCTAAATCCCGACCTGAAAACTTACATTTCCGTTGTACAAAACCTAGTTCTCCAGCAAGTTTTTCTAAAAATGAAGGGATAAGATGTTGATGTAATTCTTCAGCAAGTAATTGTAGTTCACTTTGAATCGAAAGGTTCATAAAAAACGTTATCCTTTCTAATAATCTAACTTGTTTGGAATGGATAACGTTTTTTTATATTTAAGAGTATTAAAATCTCTTAAGTTGAGGGGCATGTGTAGTGAACCTTAGTAAGAAGTTCCATTAGGAAGCTATACTGCCATCTCTATTCCACATATAATTTGAAGTCTATTTCATTTTAAATTATATATCTTCCTCTTCGTATTTTTAAATACTAAAGTATAATTTCTAATCTCATGTGAAAAATATACTTATCAAAAATCTTATATGTGGAGGGAATTTAGTGACATATTCAAATGAAGTCTATACTTATCGTACAGGTGAAAAAATATTTTTAGATAAAAATCCAAATCAATTTGTAATACGAGCTCTGCCGGAAATAGTTAAAGAAAAATTAAATGTAGAAAAGATAAAACAGGTTTCTCCATCATCTACTCGAGTAACAATACATAATGGTGAACTTGAAACCTTGATGGAAAAATCTAGAGAAATCGCTCCAACGCATCATGCATATTATGTTAGAGATACAAATACGGAATTCTTACTAACGGATCGGATTTTAGTAACGTTTCGTGTTCCTCTTTCATCAGAAAAAGTTAACGATTTTGCGAATCGCTATGGATTAGTAGTGAGAGAAGCTTTTAGTAATCGTGACTATATGTTTCAGCTTACTGAATTTGCAGGAATGAACCCTGTAAAATTAATTGTTAAATTAACTGAACAGGAACCACTTGTGGAAGTGGCAGAACATGATTTAAATCGGAGAATGAAAAAATGTAATATTACTCTACCGACAGATGAGAAATATATAAAACAATGGCATTTACATACCCGATTCAACCACTCCGAATTTGATCCCCGCTCATCATCACGTTGTGAGGAAGCTTGGAATACTTTAAACAATCTGGGAAGTTCAGAAGTTGTTGTTGGCGTTACAGACGATGGATGTAAAATGGACCATATAGATTTTAATTCTCAAAATAAGTTCGCTTCTTGGGGTTATTTTGAAGGAGGGAATCTATTTACTAAACATACAAGTGGTTCAAATATAAATAAAATGTACGAAGTAGGCGCTGACCATGGGACTTCTTGTGCAGGAGTAATTGCAGCTGAAGTTGATGCTGAACTTACTGTTGGTGCCGCTCCAGGTTGTCGACTTCTTCCTATAAAATGGGAATCAAAAGGACCTTTACTGCTAATTTCAGATAGTAAAATGATAAAACTATTAAATTATATTGCTGATAAGGTAGATGTTTTATCTAATTCTTGGGGAGGAAGTCCATTTAATTTTTGGCCTCTTATGGTAATTAAACGTATTACGGAATTAGCTTTATCTGGGGGACGTCGTCAAAAAGGAATTGTCTTTTTATGGGCAGCTGGGAATGAAAACAGCCCAATAAATCATAGTTCTTCGATTGAAGTCCCTTACACACGAGGATGGAAGTATGATTCAGAACTTAAAAAATTAAAGTGGATTGGTGTAGATACATCTAAACATTTTAGAAATAATCTTGTAGGAATACCAGGCGTTATGCATGTCGCTGCTTTAACCAGTACTGCTCAGCGTAGTCACTACTCTAATTATGGTACCGGTATATCCATTTCAGCACCAAGTAACAATGTACACCTTTATTCTTCACTTGAGGCTCTTCGTTTACCTGTGAAAGGACTTGGTATAACAACGACTACTGGTCCTGAAAACTCAACCGTAACAAACACATTTGGAGGGACTTCTAGTGCTACTCCCCTAGTGGCAGGAATAGCGGCTCTTGTCATTTCGGCTAATCCTGATTTAAGAGCCTTAGAAGTAATATCTATTTTAAAGCGAACAGCTTCTAAAAATTTAAGCTTTGAAGGTTATCCCAAAACTCCTCCTGCGGTTTTTGATCCTAATACTTCATGGGATGTATCTCCCGTGTCACCTTTTGATAAAGGAAATTTTGTGAAGTTTGGAGACCCAGACCCACGAGACCCTGGCGATCCAGATGGTACATGGAGTCCATGGTTTGGTTATGGGAAAGTTGATGCTAAAGCAGCAGTAACCTATGCTATGACAATAAGACAAGGGGGAACACCCATTTTAAATGGACCAGAACTTATAGCGAATAGTAATGCTAATACACGTACGAACACAAATTATTATATTGGCAAAGTGGAAAATGGAAATTTTGAATATGTTCATCAACTTAAACCAATTCCTGATACACATTTTACAAGTATCCCTATAGTTGCAATGGAAACGCCTCGTGATTTCGATTTTTCAAATTACGAAGGGAAAACTATTATCATAAGTGGACAACCTTCAAATGAATGGACTTGGTCTACCCACGTTATTGGAGAAACGAATGAAACTATAACAGATGCCATCAAAAAATCGAAAGATAACTAATCAACAAGAAACAACAAATTTATTTTGACCATGAAGTAATCTGTTATATATTATTTCATGGTCACTCATATCTTAATTTTAGAATATTTATAAACCATTTAACTTTTTAAAAGGGTTTACTATCTAATTAATTAACACTAATTTTTTCTATTATCCTAACACTCACAGCAATCAATCTAATATTTTGAAGTATCCCCAAAACGTAAATTTTTCCTTTTTATAGTTGACTATGAGAATTCAGCTCATTTTTTTCTTTTTGGGGAACAACCAATATCTTAAGTTGATGGGCATGTGGTCTTAGCCCGTCAAGTAGACAACTGTAAAAAAGACTATGCAGCCATTGAAATTCAATATTCAATTGGAGCTCAATGGTTGAGTCTTTTTTGAAATTGTTTGTAATAGAAACTAAAGAAAATACAATTTAAAAAAGTTATAGTTGCTGATGGAATCATTAGAGATACATTCCGATTATCGGTAAGTGCTATGGTAGCTCCGATGATGAAGCATCAACTAGTCCAACTCCTGTTGCAAGATCGGGACCTTGATAAGCAGGATTCCTCTGTTGCGAATGACCTTTTGTTACATTTCTTGAATTCGTTTTTAATATATCCAGTATTCGGAAATGACTAAGTCAGCTATTTGCCTGTTTTAATAATGCACATACAAAAATAAATGCTGAAAATTGATTATATATATTTTTTTAAGTTCCAAGACAAAAAAGAATATATATATAAACTTTTCGCAAACAATAACTTGAGTGGAAATTTATCATTAGGGTACAATTCTATGCCTGTAGAACATTATGGCGTATTAAAAGGAATTGCAATTGATATTTCTTCCTTAAGAACTCAAGGATTTAATGAGCAAAAATTTGGTGCTCCAATGGATAGAAAAACACTAAGAGAAATATTGATTTTCAAAGACTTCATGAAGAAGTATGATACTGGAAATTCTGATTTTGAAAAAATATACAATAAAACTCTCCTTATATGCAAAAGTAAAATGTACAACAAACTAATGTAGTGAATCTCTATAAAGTATGAGAAGCGACAATTAAAGTTAAATTTCGCTAATCATAATTTTTTTTAAAGTTTTTTAATTTTGTAGTTATCCAATTAGACTTTTATAAAAAGCCCAAACCCCTTGGTATCAAAAGGATTTGAGCTTTTATCTTTTCTGTAATATCAGTTGCAACAAGTTGCCATTAGGATAGTGTATCAGCAACTTGTAGCTATTACTATGAATGCTAGATTCCCCGAAATTATTACATATATTTTTAAATTATTAGTTTCTATATCTTATGCTTACATATTTGTATACATTCCTTTAAAGTGAAACTGTTTTAACAATGGGACTTTTGGACAAACTATTACTACAAAAATCCTATCTAGAGGTGAAGAAATTGGAATGGTTTGTTATAAAACCCAGAAGTAAGCTAGGCAAATTTTTAGATCGTCATGATTTAACGCAAGAAGAAGTTTCAAAAGTTAGTGGTGTAAGTAAAAGTACATTAAGTCGTCTTTGTAAAGGAAATGCCTTTCATCCTTCATTTAAAAATCAAAACAAGCTTATTAATGCATTACGGAGGCTAACAGGTAAAAACATCAATCATACAGATTTCTGGACTTAATAAGGGCTACTAAACTATGTAGTCCTTTTTAACAATTTAGTTGCCAAAAATCCATTTTTTTGTAATTCAGTTGCAAACTACAAAACTTCTTTTAAAAGTAATGTACGTACATACACATTATATTTTATTCCGTAACTTTCTAATTTTTGTTCACGATAGTCTGATGTTGTAAAAAATAAAATGTTTGGTATGATACCCTTTTGTTTTTTATATAGCTTTGCAATTAAACTATAATAGTGTATTTTTTCTTCATTATTTTTCATGTGTTGCAGCCTATCAATTTCAACAAAATGTGGAACTTTATCTACTATATAATAAGCATCTGGTACAATTATTTTTTCTTCATTTTGGTATCTAAATTTTATAACTTGCTCTGTCTTCCAGTCCGGAAAATCTAGCCACATCCAGGCCTCGTTTCGTAAAAGAGTGTGTTCAAGTTGATACTTCTTTTTTCGTTCACTTGGATTTACTCCTAACAAATCATAACCTTTTTTATTGAGATAATATATATACTCACGGTTATGCGAGGTAACATGGCAATATTGCCGTAGATCCTTTAATACACGATTAGCATTTCGTATACTTCCTAGACAGTGGATTGCTTGCAATTGCCTCCTAGACGCAAACTCCAACTTATTTAAACTCGATAAAATCTCGATTTGTCGTGCTTTCTGTTTGAGTTTCTGGTGTCTCATTTTGCTTCACCACCTTGTATTGCTTTAGTAACTCCCACATATCTGTATCCTTTAAAAAAGGTACCTGGATTTCTTCTGTACGATCAGTCTTAAATAACGCTCTTCCTGGCAGGGATGGCAGATCCTCCAGTCCTGGTTCATCCAAAGCGACTTGGGAAGCGACCGCCGTTGGTAATCGAAAGCCTATTTTTGCATCAGCGTTTTGTTTAATTTGTCTTGGTAATGTATCAGAGGTTGGATATTGCGTACAAAATAGGAGTCGAAACCCTAAACCACCTCCAATTCTTGCGACTTCTGACAACATCTCCTGGCACAAAAATAAAACATCACGTTGTTTTTTAGGTAATCCCTGTGTAGGACATAGATTTGCTCCTTCATCGACTATAATAAAGCAACGTTCTTTAATTGATGTGTCTATGATATTGGTAAAATAGGACTTCTTCATCATTTCAATCTGTTTTACCATTTTTTCACGCACCCTTACCAACATTTCTAATGCTTGTTCCGGGTTTTCAGCTACTTCTACAACTTGTGATAAATCCCTGTAAGGACTAAATTCTAGCCCTTCCTTCAAGTCAATAATATAAAATTTTACGTGTTGAGATTGTTGCAAAATCAAACTAGTCATCACATTTTTTAAGAATACTGTTTTTCCAAACCGTGTCATACCCGAAACGCACATATGCGGTGTTTTCTCAAAATCATGATATACATCTTTATCTAACGCTTTGCCCATCATAACTCTCCATGTATGCTCTCTTAATAGATTCTTAGACCAATTCCACATTTCAGGTATTTGTCGCTTAAATACGCGAATATGAAGCTCTCTTTGATGGAACGATATTTTAACAGGTTTATATAGTCCTTCTTCTAATACTTCAGCTAATTTTTTGATAAGTTGACTTGGTACGCCGAGGGGTAACTTGTAAACATAATTCATACTTATGTCATCTTCTATTTCTTTTATAAAAATGGGATATTGTAATTCACCTTTATGTTGAACACATACCTTTGCAATTTCAAAAAATGTTGCAATTTTTTTCTTATCACTCGGTCCATTACTTTGGTAAAAATAAGCTACAGTTATAAAGGTTGCTGGAATTAATAAAAGTGATAACATTCCCTCCATACCTCCTTAAGGTAGTTGAGCCTGTATGGAAGATTAGAAAAGACCATTTAAGATGCGCTATTATAATCATTTTCAACTACCAGATGTAATACTAACGTAGAAACACATCTAGTATATCTATTAGAACGTACCAAACACTCCCAATCAGTAAGCATTTAAGACCCGCACGTAGCAACCAACCTGGAAGGTAAAAACCTTTCTTCTTTAGCAATTTTGTTCCTAAAACTGAAGCACCTGTCATGCCATATACAATACCCAGTTCCCCAATGATTGTCATACTATTAACCCCATCCTTTTGGTTTAATGGACAGACTTCCTTTACCATCCTTAAAAAGTTGGTATTCATCTAATAGCTCATTCCAGGAGACAGCCTGTTCATCACCATACAGATCTTCTTCGATTTGTTGACTTAAATAATAATAACCTCTGTATTGTCGGTCTAGGTATACATCATGACGTAGCATGTGCTCTCGTATTGCACACATGTCATCTTCCTTCTTGGTTCCTTTATACATTTGCCTGAGCATTTCTGAAGAGTAGAGGTACGGAGTGCTATATAACATTTGATATTGATTCATCTCATCACCATCCATATAGATTTCTAGATACACTAAATACATATGATAATGATACGAATTTTTGAATTTGTCCCTAAAAAAATACGTCATTCCCATTTTAGGATGACGTATTTTTTAATACTAGGTATACTTTATTTGCACTTCTTCATTACCCAATCTGTTTTGGAAAACTTCCCCTCCAAAATCCATCCTCCGTTAACTTTAGTACTTAGTAGTTCTTTTAATTCATTATAATATTGATTGGCTTCGTCTTTTTCATCACTTTTAAATTTCTCTAAAGAAATCTCCACAATTGGCTCCTTACATTCAGCCATGGACCATATTTCTAAATTTACTTCTTTGTTTTTTAATGTCCCTTTAAACTTTCGTGAAAAAACAGGACCATAAACATCTGAATGGTTAATAATCTCTTTCCCAGAGCTGAAAAATATTTGTGGTCCATTATTAAAAAACATTTCTCGTAAAGTTTCTACAGACGGCAATTCTAGTCCAGATAATTGTAGTTGTTTTTCTGGTTTATATACGATATTTAAAATTTTATTAGTAAGTCCCCAATCAATTTCCACATTAAATTCATTCTTATCTACAACGAATCCATCTTCTTTTGCTTTTTCTAAAGCACCTTGTATATCATCCTTAACAATTTCATATCTTTTTTTATAAGTTAATTCACATGCATTCTCTTCTCTTTTTATTCGATTTCGTAAAATCAAACCCTGTGTATACATATCTCTATTCTTTGTATCAATAAATTGAATATTTGTTTCATCAACATCATTTAAATTAATATCGAATTCATCTATTATTTCGCAACCCAATTCAAATTTCTCATTTAATACTCGATGAAGATTAAGGAAAAATTTAATTTCATATTTTTCTTTCTTTAACATTTCATCCCTCTTTTTTGGACTTTAATATTAATGAAATAACTTTTTTGATATACAAATTCATTTTCTTGAACGTCAATATATATATAGCTATTACATTATTTTAAAATCAATGCTGATTTAGTTAATTAGTCCCAAATTCGTCCTACATATTCAGGATGATCAATAAAAGGATTACGGTTATGTTGATACTTTTCATAAATAATATTATTCCTTCTTCTTTCAAGTTCATCAACAGGGTCTTGCTCATGCCATTTTAACAATGTAGATAATTTCCCGTGATTAGGTACTTTAGTGCCTGTTCTGTCTACCAACTCTAAATCCCTTTCACCAGATTCTCCTTCATAACGAACTGCCATATAAAACATTATTCTTGCAACATCACCCTTTATTTCGTCTCTTGGTTCCCAAGAATCACCGTCATAACAAGTATCTGGAGCCTCATTATTTTCCTTTCCAGAACATTTTGCATTAGGATTATTCACATGTCCATCATCTAAATCAAAGTCAAGATTACCTCTGTCCGCATTTACTGAGGCATCTTCTGGTCTAAGGTGATGGAGATCTGTTGCTGGACCTTTCTCTGTATTAAATCCACCATGTGCTTTAGACCATACATGTTCACGATTCCACAAATCCCCACTACTCCCAAATGATTGCTTAGATTGAGAACGCCCAGTATAAAATAACAGAAGATTATTTGGGTTATTAGGGTCTTCATCTGTTTCTTTTAATGCTTGTTTTGTATGTTCGTAAGACAGTACGTCTTGCTTTTTAATGATTTCATGTAATACACGCTTAAGCTCTTCCCCTGATTGGTCATTTACATTATTGTAATAATCAGAACCTAAAATTCTTTCTGTACGATTATTTTCCTCATTTTCATGAGACAATTGAATGTTTCTTATTGAATTACCTTTATCAGAAACTTTTTCTTGACTCACATCCGGTTGAGTTGCCCCATTCATACGACATCCTGACAAAAGTATTAACGATATCACTAATAAAATTTTGGCTTTACTTATAACTTCTTTTAATTGATTCATTTTACGTTACTCCTTTGGATAAGTTTAAGAACATCCATATTATGAGTAAACCGTAAAACAATTCATACATGAAAAAAAAGGAATTAGAATCTACTTTGTATATTGGATTAATAATAATTTCATCTAGTTTCAATAACCCGTTATGATTTTAATTAAGAGGAGAATTTTCTTTAGGATTTAGAAATTAGCTTTACATTTTAGTTCTTAATTATGCTATTAAAGGGGATTTATAGTATATATCGAGACGTATTTGTAAAAAACAAACTCGTATATTTTTTTACAATTTTTACCTAGATTCAAATTTAGAACTTCGTTAAAACTACTATTTGACTAAATAAAATTTGGAGAGGTGAAAAATTTATGACAATAACTTATGGTGTGTTAAAAGGACAAGTGACAGGCTATACACTTCCTGACCCTAATGATTCAACTCCGCATCTTCATGTTAGAATTAAAGATAATCGAAGAACACGTCAGGTAATTATTAATACTTTCTCGAACATTAGCCCCTCGGAGTTATTATATTACGCAGGAGAGGACTTCCATTCGGATCAAATAACGCATCTTCCTGATTTAGAATACGGATTTACATCAATTGGGGAAACGAATTCTAATATCGCACTTGATTATATTAGAGGGAATTTACTTGATCCTTGTAAGATGATTCCACTTCCACCAACGGCTCCAGGAGAAGATAATGATTTATTAGACAAGTTATTACACTATATGGTACAAGCTAAGAATAATCCAGAAGTAGATATTTATGCTTATGGAGAAAAAATCCCTCCTGGCATCCATGATGTTCATATGAATCAAGGGAATGATGAGGAACATAGGGAAGATGATGGTATATGGCAAGATGGTGGGTTGCTTTTACATTTTAAAAATGAGAATAAATGGGTTGCAATTTTCTTAGCATTCCAATCACAATCTTGGTGTACAGACGATGAAGGACATGCTACTAAGCCAGTTGCAGAATGTAATCACAAAAGTGGTTGCTAGTTTAAAATCCACCTCATCAAATTAGAAATCTAAATACAATATTTCATAATAAGCTCAACTATCAAGCTAGGTGTTCTCTTTCCATGCCAGCTTGATAGTTCCTTTAAACCCCAGCAAATTCCAAGTAATAACCTCTAAATATCACTCTTATTAAGACTTATGTCATTTTCATCTCACAAGTTATAATATCTTTAAAATTAAATATTAAGAACTTAAATTTATTATCCTTAAAGAAACTTTAACTTTATATATGCTACAAAACGCTAATTAATAAACATTTATATTAATTAAGAAATAGCCTATTAAAAAGGGAGCATTAAGAAATGCCTAATACGAAAATAAACTTCGCATTATTTGAACGAATTCAAAGAGGTGGATATGTTCTTTATTTAAGACACGCTAAGCCAATGAACGATACATTAAGTGAAGAAGGAAGAGAACAAGCTAAAAAAATTGGACATATTTTTAAGGAACATCATATACCTATTCAATATCCTGTATTGACAAGCCCTATTGCTCGTACAATAGAAACAGGAAAACTAGCTTTTGGTGATGGAGATCAGCACACAAAAATATACGAAAATTTAAAATTTATTGATGATTTATATAAACCAAATAGTAATCATCCGATAAAGAAGGATTTAATTGCCTCTTTTGAAAAAAAGCCTTTCGAAAATCTAAATGCAGTATTTGTTGGTCATGATCATTGTTTTCAGGAATCCCTACAATGCCAAAATGATATGGATTATTTTCTTTATTATCTGGATACCGTTGTTTTACAATCAAAAGGTCAAGGAAATGGTTTTGAATTTGTAGGGTTAATATCTTTGAAACAATTTATTGCATGGAATAATTATAGTTAAAACTGTTTTTTAACTTTTTGTTATTTAGTTAATAAAATCTAATATAAATATATATCTTATATATATTTAAAATAAAAAGATAAAACTTATATAGGATCGATAAATGTACGTTTATCCTTACTGTAACAATGTCTTTTAACATTCTATAGCGTAAAAAATCATAAATGGTGGAATTTAACAGTGGGAAAATAGGTATTATTGTAATCTCTAATCTACAAAAAAACATAAATGAAATGTAGTATACCTACATAAAAAATGAAACAAATTGATGCATTAATAAACATATTTATTCAATTGTAAAATTCCATATGAATGCACTGGATGTCCACAATCTTATTATATTTATCCACAAAAGATTCACATTACGTGTTAATTATTCAACATAATTCAGATTTAGCACATAACTCACATTGATATTGATGATTTTTAGTAGATAAAGACGTAGATACTATTTATACCAACGATAGTTACACTAAATTGCTCACATTGTATGTTATTTATATACTTATCCACGAAATTTAATTTTTTTCTTATGATTTTTTGTAGGTATTTGAATGTATATAGACAGCATATAACATGGTTATATGAAAGTATGTGTGGAAGTTTAGATAGGCACTATTCTATTTTTGTATATGAGTGCATAAAAAAAGATTCTATTATGAATAGAATCCAGTAAAGTTACTTATTGTGAAGAGCAAGTAAAATTCTTTTAGATATACGTATCAACACGAATAGCCCTCTATCTTGAATTTTTTCAAAAATAGAGAGCTGATTATAATTAGTTCGTTTTCATTGCTGTCAGTACTTGCTCAGCTGTTGTTACTTGAATACCACCGCGGATTAACTGTTCAAAGGCACGAATAAATGTTATTAAATTGAAGCTATCTGGTACTTCAATAACACGAAGCTTTTCTTTCGGTAATCTATCTATCTTTTCAATGAACAATTCACGAACATCACTAGGAATAATACGCTCTTTATGTCCTCTTGCTTTTAAGAGTTCACGTATTTCTATTTCTAAAGCAATATAAGCATTTAGGTTTGCACCTTGTTCATAGGCGTACTTTCTAAATAACGTTTCTTCTTGATACTTTAGATAGTTGCGGTGATACGATTCCTCTGTAACAGGTACAGCAAATTTATAGTTTAGTAACTCATATGTTTTGCGGAACAGCTTTTTGATGTTTCGAAGAGAGTACATAGAGAAATGCAATCCGAAATCAAATACAGCTTGTTCCTTTTGTTCTTTTGGAACATGTTGTGTAATAAGAGGGTAAATACCCTCTTTAGCCGCAGTATCAAGAATTTGATATTGTGATGTTTGATTTAATAATTTCTTTAGAGTATAGACTAATTTACTTGGATATTCTTCATTACGATCTATCATGTCACGTAAGCTATGAATTACGCTTCGAATTTGTCGATGGCATGTATATTTAAGTACATGAATGAATTTGTTCATGTCTTGTGCAAATTCACCGATATTCATCTCTTGTAGTACGGATTCGATAAAACGAGCTTTACGAGCATAAGTAAGCTTTGGTGTGAATGGATCGCGATACTGTACTTCCCCTGTTTCTTTTGCACATAAAAAATCTGTATGTAAAGATAGATATAGAGTCGTATATCTTTTTTTATTCTTAACTCCTTTTTGCAATTTGCAAATTTTGAATAATGGAGTCCCTGTACATGGTAATGCAGTTGTTAATTCTGTCATAACTGCGCGGATTTGATGTGGATATTTTTTATGTAAAAAGCGATACATCCCACCAAAATGAGTTTTATTCCCTTTTTCATCCTGTTTGTCTAAGGAACGTTTTAGTGTAGTTTCACTATGTTGTTGCATAGCAATATCTAAGAATAGTTTCTTAGATGCAACTGATAGTTCAAAGAAAGCTTTCGTAAATACCACTGGGCTAATATAAACATAAGCATTGGCTTTTTCAGTTTCTTCATTCATAAAATGAGCTAATTTAATTGTATATCGACCATCTAATTCATTTTCAATCGTAATAATGTTATGTATACTTAATTTCTTTAATGCAATATAGAATTGAGAATGCTGTATGTAAGCAAATTCTTCTTTATATAGTTTGTAATCCTCCCACATCATATGTATTGTTACATTTGGAATGACCCCATTCGTGTAACATTTTTTATGTAGATATAAGAAGACTTCCAAATCTGCGTTTGTAATGCCATATAATTTATGCTTTCTTCCCATTGTTTCCGAAATAGCAGATAGTGTACGACGTGAAAAAGATGGTTTAGCCTGTGCTACGAAGCCATCCACATCGGCAATACGCTCCTCATATGTCATATGATCAACAATATCCTCAAGGTATGTATCTTTATAGCTGTAGTATTTCTCTTCAAAAGTTTCCACAAGTTTTTGCCAAGATTTCAGTGTTACTAAAACCGCATTTGTAGATTGTCCATTTAGACTACGTTGATTACGAATAATAAATGATTTTCCCATCTTTTTCACCTCCTACCTATAAATCAGAAATAAATGCCAATAAACTATAAAATATACCAATTTTGATTATACCAAATCGAAATTTGCTGAAATGCGTCCCTTTAAGAGAAAAAATAAAAAGATGAAACGCCTTTTAATCCCTTGTGTACCAAGGGGTTAAAGGATTGTTGTATTTTTTTTTATGGACATGATATGGCTATAGATTTTCATATTGGTAGAAAAGAAGAAAAATAGAAAATAAACCTTGTAAATGTGATTAAATCAGCGTTTATATCAATTTTCCAAAAAATAAAAGGGACATGATATGGCTATGAATTTTCATGTTTATAATTGTAAGTTAAAACGCAAAAATCTTTTGAATAGTGATGTTAATAGGGTTTATCTATAATTTTATAATTTTAAAAGGAACATGAAGTAGCTAGGTGGATTTTCATGTTTGGGTAAAAAAAGGGACATCATAAAGCTATAGGTTTTCATGTTTCATAAATATGTGAAAACAGAGATAAAAACTTGAAAACCACCAATATAAAAGGGTTTATGAGGTTTTTATCTGAAAATAAAGGGACATCATATAGCTATAAATTTTCATAACTAATAGTATAGCTTTAATAGAAAAGCTTATATATCAAGCTTTAAGCACTTTTAGAAAAAAATTTCGAATTAGTAAAAAGAGTTACATCATGTAATTTTTTGTTTCATGTTTTGGTGAAAAGGGCAATGATATGGCTATAAATTTTCATTTTTAATGAAATTGGGGTGTTCAAAGTAAAATTTATATTTTCATCTTTACATTTCTTAGCTTTCATCTCTTTAATAAATATGAATAATATTACCGAAATGTTAATAGGAAAAGAACGCATGGAAAAAAATTGGTTATTGAAAAAGTTGCTATTTGGATTTTAAAAATCAATTGCGTCTTGTATAATCAGTTACAGAGCGGGTTATAAGTATACAAATTAGAGCCCTTAAGATGTTAACGGTGAAATGAAAGAGTGGAAGATTCCGACTACGTTTCTAGTTTTATATAAAGGAACATCATATAGCTAATTGTTTTCAAATTAAGATCGACAATAAATAAATGTATATAAGGAGCCGAGTTTATATGGAAGACGTTCTTCAATTGTTTAGAGATGCACTGTCAATAACAGAACCACTGTATAAACAGAATGAGCAGTTGTGGAGTAAATGGAATTCCTATTATATTGAGGTTAAAGCAGATAAAAGTAAAATTGTGACTTCAGAATACCTTTCTCCATCATTTTCAATGCTTGTACAGTGGCTAGAGAAACAACAAAGAAAAGGTGTTTCTTCCCTAGATATATATAGAAATATAGAGGATTATAGATTAATCATCGATGAGACTATAGGTGTCTTTATTGAACAAGAGTTTCGTAAAAATCAAACAGTTAGTAATAAAGTGCATACAGCAACAAGTGAATCAGATGAAAACACATTGAATGAAAACTATTTAGAAGTAAATAACTCCGCTGTGTATTATAAGTTAAGAGATGGAATAGCTAAAAATCAATTTGAAGAAGATGAAAACACACGGTTAAAAACATATCCTATTGAAACAAAAGATAGTAATGGAGTAGCACAGCTTTCATCTCATAAAGATGAAGATCTAAAGTTAACGAATATTGAAGAGGCAGCAAGATGGAATACATTAGTAGACGGTGTAATGAGTAATATGGATGATCTAACTGCAGATTGTTTAGATACCATCACGATTCAATGGTTGAATGAAGCTAAATCGCCGGATGAATTTATCGATTTTTCATATGAACAAGTTTTAGAGATGTGCAGTATTTCAAAGGCCAAGGCAAATGGCGTTGAATATTATAGGGTAGAAGATAAAATTAAAGTAGCGAAGCGAATTGCGGCCCTAGCGAGTATTTTTATATATCTGAATGATGACAATGAAGTAGTCGTATTAAATGATCGTGCTGAAACAGGTAAGCATTATGAAGTAAAACGTGAGGTAATTAAAAGACTATTCGTATTAGATTCTGTTGTTCTATGGAGAGATAAAAATACAAACGAATATATGGGAATAGAGTCGTGCCGAATCAAACCGGGAAGTTTCTTATCTGGATATTTATATGGATCTAATAGTACTACCGCATTATTATCAAAAAAGGCACTTGAATATAATAGTTATAGACACAAATATCATAAAAGGTTAATTCGATATTTGACATGGCAATGGAGAATACGTCAAATGTTTTCTAGTATACAAAGACCGTATTCTATAGGTGGAGATAAAGGTTTGTTAGCAGTTATGGGTATAAACCAGAAACAAAAACCTAATCGTATTCGTGAACAATTAGAAAATGTTCTTATGGATTTAGAAAAAGAAGAGGTAATTTCTCATTGGGAATATGAAAATGGTTTAGAAGAAGAAAAACTGACAAAGAAGAATTGGTTTAAAAACTATTATTCACAGTTAGGAATAGTAATATTGCCACCTCAAGAACTAATTAGTTCAATGGAAAAATTAGCAAAAAAGAAAACAATTGATACAATACATGAGGAAAGTCAGCCAATAAAAATTATAGAAAAACCATTAGATACGAGTGAAAATGAACAAGTAATTAGAGAGAAAATAGAGTTTGTGCACCTGAAAAAGAATATAACTATGCGAGAACTTTCAATAGAGATAGGTATATCGCAGCCTACTCTTTCTAGATTTTATCATAAAAAAACAAAACGACTCTCTAGTACGGCGAGAAGCAATTTAAATCAATGGTATAAACGACAGTTAATTATTGATAAGATGTAAGTTGAAAATAAAGTTCTAAAAAAAGAGTCCTAGAAATAGGACTCTTTTTTTATGTTGACAGCATTAATTACCAAATAAACTTGCTGTATCAAGATCTTCATATTCATCATTCAAAGCATTTGTTTCAGATTTAGAAACGACTCCTTTTTTTACATCTTCAGTATCGGATTTCTCTTCAGGAGCCCCAATTACTTCATTAGGAGATTTAATCTCATTATGGATGTTTGGGTCATCATTTTTGATAATGAGATTTGAATCATTCAATAGGACCCGTTTAACCTCATTTAAAAAATCTTTATCTTGAAGTAAGATTTCTCTTTGCATTTGTTGTTGAATCTTATAATCACCAACATCTTGTAAGCCATGTTTATCAATGAAGTAACAGACAAGTTTATATAGTGAATCTGCTATATTCCCTTGAGACTCAAACCATTTAAAGAATTCCTCGTTCTCAATTTTTTTGAGATTCCAAAAGAAAGATTCTCTTTTCTTGTCAGCCATATTATCTCACCTTTTTTCGAGTAAGAATTTTCTTGATTACTTGCATACCTCTAGCATTCATATCTACAGCATATTTTTCTGGAATCCATAATAAGTACATACCAACTTGCTCACAATACTCTAATAGTTGATTATATAACTCATCTTTAAAAGTAACACTTCCCCCACCATATACACATAAAATTTCAGCTTCACTAGCTGTATTGCTTACATATTTTTCACTTGCATCTTCTAAGATAAGTTCAGCCTGTTCCACTTTTGTAATATTAAAGTACCCAGTAGCTTCTTCATGGTATTTATGATCTCGATCTTGAAGGATTTGTGAGAATTGTTGGCGTTTAATGTTTGTTCCACGTTCTTGGTTTAATAGCTTAACAGCTTCTTCTGTAGCATGCCCAACTCCACGTCTTTCTCCACTACAAGCATCAATGACTGGATTTACGCCAACTGTGTATATATACTCAGTTGTTCCATCTCCAATATCGATATGTAAGATTTTTTTGTTCTTAAAGAATGCTTTTTTTATGTCTCTACCTCAAGTTTGTCTTTATATAGTTTAATAAAGTCACTAAACATATCTTCTTCGCCTTCAAGGATTGCATATAAAGGAGGAACACCTTCTTGGGTAATGTTTGCACTGTTAAATGTTAAGCTGACCGTTACTTGTTCTTCCCCTACATAAACAAATACAACATGATTTGAATTAGTAAAACGTTGCTCTAGGTGCTTAGCATTTACTGGTGTCCATTGGCTTGCTGGAATGGCTGAAATCAGATCAACAGTTACATTAATTGATTGTGGTAGTTGTTCCGTTCTTTCCCACTCAAGCTGGACTGATTTATTTGCAATTAGTCCTAGCATATTAATTAACGGCAAATCATCATTATATTTTTGGCCTACTTTAATGTTCATGTTTTTTGGGTTCTTCCCTGTTAGCATCGCTCGATTACCAATAAAGTACATCCCAGATCTTCTAATTGATTTACTAGCAATATTTACAAACATATTGTCTACTAAATTAATTATATTTTTTTGAGTGTTTGTTTCTGTTACATTGGGCATTGAGTAAACGCTTTGATATACGTTTTTCATTTTTATGTATTCACCATTGATATAACCTTTAAAAGAATCGTTCCCAATATCGCCTTCAATGTCTATATGAAGATTATTCCCTTTTAAATCTGTCATTATACATCACCTCTATAATTTTTATTTCTTATTTATATTTATTAACTATATTATAACTTAAAAACAGTGTGAAAACAAGGATTTAAGAGAGTTTAGCTTTAATAAAATATAAAATAGATATATTTTAAATATAATTAAAATATTAATTATATTTACCGTGTTGTGCAGGCTGGTAGATTGGGATTTTGCTACAAATTAATATCTATTTAATATCTAATAAATATTCAATAGATATCCAATAGGTATCCGAGGGGTGTTTTATTAGAATGTACTTCAGTATGTTTGATGGATTAATTATTTTTTAGTTAATTGTATGTTTGGTACGTCATTTGTATAAGCCATGGAGAAGTTTTCTATATGCGTTGAATGGATTCCTTTAAGATATTTTTAGGAATTAAATTTAGACTTAAAAGTTTAAATTATAATCTTCTTAAGAAGATCTGATTTTTTTGAGGGTGTATTTGAATCAGCTAACAAAACAAACGTTATCGAAGTGTTATTTTATTGTTTAACATTACATGAACGCTATCCGTTATTATAGCGATTATCCCTTTAATACCAACGTTTATAGAGTTGTTCATTGAAAAGAATATGAATAAGATGTTTGTTATATATTCCTATCTAACTACTCGCCACTTAACATCCTCCAGGACTGTTTGAAGTGTGAAAGTTCTAATTCAGTGGGATACTCTTTTAGTCCCTACAGTTAAAAGATAAATAGCTTCGTTTCTCAGATTTAGTCTCGCGTTAATATCTCTATTGAAATATGTGCTACAGAAATCTTAGATTTTTAACGTCTTTATTTGGGTAACCACAACTTACTTTGCATATTATTTTGTTTGGTGAGCTCTGTAGAGTAAAAATTATAAGTTAATCCTTTTCTTGTTTCTTTATCGTGTAATTCTATAGAGCAAGTAAACCATTAAATGCATTAATTTAAGGTGTTTTGCTTTCTTTAATCGATGTATATAATGTGAGTTCACAGTTTACATTATTTGATTCGGCATGGCTCTCTAGGTCAAAAAAAAGTAATAATGAAAGCATTAATTATAGGGAGTACTTTGTATATGATCCAACTCAATTATTTAAGTTGGAATTCATTTTTTAGCCAATAAAGTAGTTAGTTGAACTTGAAAGTTTAATACTTTTAAGAGGATTTGATGTTTTAGAGAATGTAACTAAATTCCCTATTGTATAAACGTTATCAAAGTGTTATTTTAGTGTTTAAAATTACGTGAACGCTATCCGTTTTTGTAGCGGCTATCCCTTTCATATCAATGTTTATGAGCTTTTGAGAGAAATGTGGCTTATACTAAGATAGCTGATAGTGATTGTTAAAAAATGTGTTGATAAAGCTGATAGTTTAGGATTAAGAAGGCTTTGTTTGTGAAATTTAGGAGCACATTATTTTAACATTGTAGTTGCATTAAAATGAGCTAGTATTCAATATGAACTTGTATTACAACAAGATTAAACGAATTATAGGATGAGCGCTTATAAAGCGTTAATTTAACGCTTTATAAAACGCGAACGCCATGCGTTCATAATCCGTTAAACCCATTTCCGTAAGGGGGTAAGATGTCCTTGCTTTGGTCCAAAAATATGGAGCTATTAAAAAGTTGGGGAATTACAGAACCTAACCAAGCTTCCCAAAAACCAATAAAAAACATTGTGCTAATTTTTGAAAATCATGATCAATACATGGATATTAATTAATAGTGAGGATCTTTGCAATTCATAGGAAAGGCCAAAGAAATATGTATAAAATTCTTGTCACAGTGGAATTGTCTTAAAACGCAATAAAATTGCAAATAATAATCTAAATTTCATACAAGATCGAATTAAAATTTGAGTTGAGGATTAACTATATAGAATTTAAGTATATACACACTGAAATTTAGCATGAATATTAAGCGTTTATGGCGCGTTCTTCCTTTTAATTTGATTTGCTTGAATTTAGAAAAGGAATTGGGGAAAAGATGAGAAAAGACAGGGATTCTTGAGGTTTTTCCAGTTGATAACATTATAGTTTAAATCAATTTAACATCTATGCATTGTACTTAGAAGGTATGTATGGAAGGTATTAAAAAGATTATAGCTATAATAACATTTGGTGAGTGGTAGTTAGATTTGTATTATTAAGATTATATTTTATTTTTGAAGTTAGATAGATATTAAAAACAGACATAAGGGAACTCCTTTTGAAAATGTAGATTCAGCATTGTGAAGATGAGTTGAAAAATAAAAAAAGCGGTAATTACCGCTTTTT
>NZ_WIPE01000089.1:0-9946 GCF_009760835.1 Bacillus sp. EE-W1
TGGTTATACTTTGATAATATAACACCTTTTAGTTTCATGTCAACGCTAGTTATTTTTTATTGTTGAGAAATTCTCAACATTTTTTCAACAGGACAAACACCCTCTGAGCATTCCCTCATAATATACTCACAAAGGCAACAAAAAATAAAAACTTCTCTCAACATGAAACTCCATCATTCATCTTGAAAGAAGTGCCTTACGTATATCATGCGTATTTCGTCTCTCCGCCTTCCCTCAGGGACACTACGCGAGATATGAAAAATCAGAAGGAATATGCCCACCATTTGAGTAGGTAGTTATTTCTCTTCTCCTCAACATTTCCTTAGGAGCGAAATGACTACCAACTCACTTTTTTCAAACAAAAATAAAAAGGGGATGAAAGCTATGTTCTATTGCATTAATTGCTCTGACATTCACCATGAAAAACATCCGAATGATAAAGTATTCAAAAACGGTTTTTATATCGATCCATTTTTAGGTGATCGTTATCACCTTGGTATGTGTACAGATGCCCAAAACCATGAAACAGGGGAGCCTCTTTTAGCGAAAAAGAAATTAGGCACAACTCAATCTATTATGAACGTATTACCGACACATGTTGTCCCAACATAAAACATAAAAAAGAGCTGGCTCACCCAGCTCTTTTTTATGCTTTATAAACGATCATTGCTGAAAAACAATAAATTTGGTTTTCGTCATCATTAATGGAAACACCGACTTGGTACTTAATATCTACAAAATTACTATCATCAATCTTTTTCAAAAAAACATTTACAGCGTCTTCTAAGTCTTTTTCGTGACTTTCATCAAACACTTTCACACGAATCATGTTAACACCATCCTAGATCGCAGCCCTCCGCCGCTTGATTATTGCCACGGTGCGTATCTATGATGCGATAAAATTTTCCGTCTTCATATATATATCCGTCTTCTAACACATATTGTTTACCTTCAGTATAGACATAAAACTTACCTATCATAAATTTACTCGTATATAATTCCAAATAATCCGGTCTAAATTTAGCTACAACTTTATTTGTAATATCAATTCTTATTGTGCGCCCCACCTTCTCTCCCTCCCTTGCAAAGAACGGATTTAGGTATATTGTATTAGCGATTTTACATTTTATGCTTAAAAATAAGTGGATATGCCTTCTTTCTTCGTCTGTACTATTTTTCAAAAAAATCATCAATAAATAAGAGCAAAAAAATATATAAAAAAAAAAGAGTTTTTACTTATTGACTAAATATCAACATTATGGTATTATATAAAATTTGACATTTTCACTCACTTGTGCTATCATTAAAAGTGGTTACCACATATGGAGGTGGATGATTTGTTTCAAATTGGCGATAAAATCGTTTATCCAATGAACGGCGCAGGAGTCATCGAAGCCATTGAAGAGAAAGAAATATTAGGAACAACACGTCAATATTGTGTGATACGTATCATTAGTAAAGACATGCAAATAATGCTTCCTATGGATCAATTACAAAAATCAGGTATTCGTTATATCGTAGATAAAGGTACATTAGATGTTATACTTCTTGAATTTCAAAACGGGGAATCAGACACATCACTTTCCTGGAAACAGAGATATACAATGAATATGGAAAAAATGAAAAACGGCAATCTGCAAGATAGCGCAGAAGTTGTTCGCGATTTACTTCGCCGTAATAAAGAGAGAGCATTAAATGCGAGCGAAAAACAAATGCTAGATAATGCACGCAAAATGATGATTAGCGAAGTTGCACTTGTGCAAAATGTTTCTGAACATCAAGCAACAGAATTTCTTCAAGATACAATTAATCATTAAATTTAAAATAGCCGACCGCTATTTTTTTTTGCAGAAAAAAGGACAAAGAGATAATCTCTTTGTCCTTTTTTATTAACCGCGCCCTGCTTGAAACGACGGGTATAAAGTCATTCCACCATCTGCAAATAACGTAATTCCAGTTACGTAACTCGCTTCTGAGGAAGCAAGCCACGTTGCGACTGCTGCAATTTCTTCCGGTTTTCCAATGTAGCCCATCGGTATCATACTTTCTACGTCAGCACGTTTTTTAGGATCAGCAAACTTTTCGGCATTAATTGGCGTATTTATTGCACCTGGCCCAATATTATTTACTCGAATACCTTTTGGTGCATATTCTAACGCTAACGTTTCTGTCATCAGTTTAATGCCGCCCTTACTCGCCGCATAGTGCACAAATAGTGGCCACGGAATTTTCTCATGAACACTCGACATATTAATAACAGAACCTTTAATATCATGTTCTACAAAATATTTAATCGCTTCACGGCTTCCTAAAAAAGCACCTGTTAAATTTGTATTGATTACTTTATTCCAATCCTCTAACGGCATTTCATGCGACGGGACCGCGTTTTCTATCCCTGCATTATTAATCATAACGTCAAGCGTACCAAACTCTTTCACAGCAGATTGAATGAGGTTCACGACATCAGATTCAACTGTCACATCACCTTTTACAGCAATCGCTTCTCCGCCTACTTTATTAATTTCTTCTAATACATCATGCGCTTCTGACTCTCGTGAGCGATAGTTAATTACTACTTTTGCTTTCTCCTTAGCAAACCGTACTCCCATCGCTCTTCCAAGACCAGTTGCTGATCCTGTAATAACGACAACTTTTCCTGCTAAATCACTATACATTTCAATACCCCCTTTAACTTTTTGCAACACCTAACATTATTCCGGCTGCAATAATAAAAACGATACCGACAACAATCCCCGTTAATTGGCGTTTCGTTTTTCTTTCACCTAATATAAGAATCCCGCCAAGCGTTGAAATAATAATTCCCATTTGCGATAGCGAAAAACTTGTTGCCACTCCAACACGCGGCTGCGAAATGAATAAAAACATATTTCCAGCTGCCCAAATTAATCCTGGGATAATATTTCTTAGTGCATATTTATTAAATGGATGATGTTTAAACGTAAGCAAAACGCCCCCTAACACCATACCAACTGCTTGTGGCAATAAAGCTGACCAACCATCTACGTTAAATAGCCTAATCACTACTACGTAAACTAAATAACCGACTGTTGAAATCAATAAAATGATAATGCCCCTTTTAAAATTCCCGGCCTGCTCTGCACTCTTTTCTTCTTCACTTTGAAGTGATGTTAAAATAACACCGATAATAATACAAACGAGAGCCAAAACACCAAGGACGACTGATATAGTCGTGGACCACTCATGAAATACGATGACTCCAAATAAAGTCGTCGCAACTAATTGCAGTCCTGTTGAAATGGGCATCGTTCTCGAAACGCCCATTAAATCAATACTTTTTAATTGATTCGCCTGACCAAGTGCCCAAAATAAACCTGACACAATTCCAACTCCAATAACAGTAGGAGTTAATACTGGCTTCATAAAAATATAAACAACAATCGAGAAAATAAGTGCCCCAAACGTTGTACCGAGCGTTTGACTATACGGTCCCCCGCCCAGTTTCACGTTAAATAGCACAATACTTCCCCAAAATATAGCCGGTAAAATCGCTAAAAGTATGTCCATCGCTCATTACCTTTCTTTACTAAATGTCATAAGTTATCACTCTGAATCATTAGAGTGAGCTTTTATTTTTTCTTTTTCCCGTTCACAAACTTTTTCTGCAATAGCACCAGAAACATTCTTTTCTCGCTCCACCTTCTTTATTTTTACGTGATCTAAATAATCTTCCAAAATAAGTGTAACTTTATCATTCGGCGGATTATGTGCACCTTGGAACGTAAGAAATTGTAGCATAATTTCAAATCTAGGAACGAACTCACCGTTCTTACCGAGACGTTTTATATTTATAACGGAAGCACATTCATACTGATCTTCTGTCACTTGTCTAATAACTGAATAGTACCTATTTGATAATGCACTCTCTAACAGCTGCTCCCTCGATTCTTTCGCAAAAGAATCACTTGGAGAAGAGAAAAAGATTGCACATAGCATTGTAATAACTACACATATTTTTTTCATAACACCCTCCTTGTTCTATAAGTTAGTGTTCGCAAAACTTCCATAAAAAAACGACTTCCCTATGTAGGAAAGTCGTTTTAATGAATCCAATATTAACCACCGCTCACTGGTGGGATTAGTGCAACAACATCACCATCTCGGATCGTATCATCTTCATTCGCATATTCTTCATTAATCGCAACCATAGTTGATGCTGTCACTGGTACATTATATTCTTTAGCAACAACATCTTTTAACTCTGCAACCGTAATATTTTCTTTCTCTATTTGTAATTCACTTGTTCCTGCTTCCTCTTGCAAGTGCGCAAATAATAATACTCGAATCATACTTACAGCTCCTTCCCAGGCTCCCCTGCCGGATATGGCGTTTTTTCTAATTGATCACCAATCCATGAGTCTCCATCTTCCCAAAACTCCTTTTTCCAAATCGGAACAATTTGTTTTATACGTTCCATAATGTATTCATTCGCCTCATAGGCCGCTTTACGATGCGGTGTTGAAACAGCAACAACAACCGCGATATCAGAAATTTGCAGTGTACCGATGCGATGTGTAATCGCAACGTGTGTACCTGGCCACTTCTCTTTCACTTCTGAGCCAATTTTCTCTAGCATCTTTTCTGCCATCGTTTTATAAGCGACATATTCTAAGTATAATGTACGACGCCCTTTCGTAAACTCCCTAACCGTTCCAATAAATGTTGTAACAGCACCGCATTCGCGGCGAATAACCTTCTTTGCTACCTCTTCAATTGAGATTTCTGTATCAATTACTTCATAATACGTATTTGTCATTTCGTACTCCTTACCGTTTGTATAAACCAGTCTATATACAACTCTTCTTCTGTTATATGAAATACTTTATATTCTTCTCGTAAGTTTGCAGGTGCATCATGCCACGTAATAACCGCTACTATGTTTTCTACTTTATGTAAAAGTTCAACGTCTTCCGCAGAACGAAGTAATACTACTTTCGGATAGCTCTCTTTTTTATAGCCCTCTATTAAAATTGTATCCACTTCAAAAAACTCATATAAGCGAATAATTTCTTGCAAGGACCATTCCTCTCTTAATGAAGACAGTGAAAGTAATCCAGCGCCTTCTACACTACTGACAACAGCCCCAGCCTTTCGGTGCCTTTCACTATCTTTTTGCGCTACTTCTGGAAAACCTCCGTGCCCGTGATGCTTAATTGTAGCAACTTTCATGTTTCGTTCAGCTAATGCATACACAATTTTCTCAACGAGCGTTGTTTTCCCGCTATTTTGATATCCTACTATTTGTAAGATTGAAGGGGCTTTGCCCATGGCCAATCACATCCCTCGTCGTGCTCTAACAATAATACAGATACTTTCATCCCTGCCTCAAATCCTCTCGTTCCTCCAGGCAACACAATAAAAGCATTCGCATCGGCGAGTGAAGAGACCGCACTCGATTTATCTAAACCGACCGGCATCGCTTGTAATGCCCCGTCCACGATTGTCACGTTTGCTCTTACAAAACGAGTAAACGGATTTGGCTTCGGAAAATCTTTTTGTAAAATAGCATCTGCTCTATATACGTGGGGTTCTTTCGCATACAAATATGTTTTTATAACCGGATGCACAAATAGCTCAAAGCCTACGTAGCAAGCTGACGGATTTCCTGATAAACCGAAAAGTAACTTTCCATCAACTTCAGCTACTGTCGTTACACTTCCTGGTCTCATCGCTATTTTATTAAAAAGTACATTCGCCTGTAATCTTTCATAAATAGCTGGCAAGTAGTCATAATCTCCTACCGACACACCGCCTGTTGTAATTAAAATATCAACCTCATTCATCGCTGATTGAACAGCTGCAAAGCATGCATCTAACTCGTCAGCAAGTTGGCCATAATAACGCACTTTCCCTCCGACTTTCATAATTTGAGCGGCAATCATATACGAGTTACTATTTCTAATTTTCCCCGGCTGTAACGACTCGTGTACCTCTAACAGTTCACTTCCTGTCGTCACAATACCAACAACAGGCTGTTTTACAACCTTCACAGTACTATATCCAAACGTCGCTAATAAGGCGGCAACACCTGGATTAATTGCAACACCTTTCTGAACGAGAACTTGATTTTTCTTTATATCTTCTCCTTTAAATGACACATTGTCACCACTATGAAAAGGACGCTTTACCTTCATATATGTTTTTCCGTTCTTCTCAAAACCTTCCGTCAACTCTAGCATTACGACTGCATTACAATCCTCTGGAATAGCTGCTCCTGTCATAATACGAACCGCCTGAAAATGTCCTACTTCTTCTGTAAAAACAGATCCTGCCCCGATTTCTCCTATTACTTCAAACTCAATCGCATTCTCTTGATGTGCTTCTTTCGTATCTTCTGCTCGAATCGCGAAACCATCGTAAGGAGAACGATCGAAATGAGGAACGTCATGATCAGAGATAACATCCTCCCCAAGAATTCTCCCGTAACTTTCCGTAATAGAAACCTCTTCTACTTCACCATTTTTCGCATATTCCATTACTCTCTCTACTGCCTCAGCAACTTGAATTGGAATTCGTTTTTCTATCATCGTTTCTCACCTCATATTTGCAATTTTTTTTATCTCGATTAAACTTTATATATTAAATAGAAATTAACTTCAAGGAGGAATTCCATGTCTTCATTCACACACTTTAATGACCAAGGACGCGCGAAGATGGTTGATATAAGTGACAAAAAAGCAACCGTCCGAACAGCAATTGCGTGCTCTAGCATTGTCGTTACAAAAGAAATTTACGATAAAATCTCTCACAATGAAATTGGGAAAGGTGACGTATTAGCAGTTGCACAAATCGCAGGTATTATGGCTGCGAAACGCACTTCTGATATTATCCCAATGTGCCATCCTTTATTATTAAAAGGTGTTGACGTTTCTTTCGATTGGAAACAATCCGAAGAACAATATCGATTACTTATTGAAGTAAAAGTTAAAACAGAAGGTAGCACCGGTGTTGAAATGGAAGCTTTAACAGCCGCTTCCGCTACAGCTCTTACTGTGTACGATATGTGCAAAGCTGTTGATAAAGGTATGATTATTGGCGAAACTTACTTATTTGAAAAAACAGGTGGAAAAAGTGGAGATTATACGAGAAAGTCTTAATCTTCTTTCCGTTGAACCTAAAGGGCTCCCTTTAGGTTCAACCTATATATCTTGCATATAAGCGTTTTGCTATATTTATATCATTCGTCCCATGAATGAACGCCCTGCCATCTGTAAATAAAACAAAACGAAATTCCTCCACCGGAAATGATAATAAATACGGAGTAGCTTTTACATCCACACTTCTTTGTAAGCGCTTTTTAATTTCTTCTAAATTAAATTCATTCCGCACACCTGGACGGATTTGTACTGTATTTCGGCCACATAACACTTCTGTTTTTGTTTGTGCTTCAAATGTTAAACTCGGATATGTACGTAATCTTCCGCAAGATAAACATGTGTCTTTTTTCTGCCTATTCACTTTAAATGCCATCTGTTGATTATTCCAAAGATCAAACGATAACATCGTTTCGCGAAGTGCCCCATAGTCTTCTACTAATATTTTCAGCGCTTCCGTTATTTGATGCGCAACTACTAATTGTACTGCGGGCTGTATAATACCAGCCGTATCACATGTTGCCCCGCTCGCTGGATGTTCCATTAAACAGCGGAAACACGGTGTTTTTCCTGGTAAAATTGTATACGTTACTCCGTAGCTTCCGACACAACCACCATATATCCACGGAATATTATACTTTTGTGAAATATCATTAATAAGAAGACGCGTTTCAAAATTATCTGTCGCATCTAATATTAAATCTACATCATTCACTAGCTCTTCCATTTCTCGCACTGTTACATCAGTCACAACCGGATTTATTTTCACCTCAGAATTAATCGCTTGTAAATGCTCTGCTGCTGCTACCGCCTTTGGTTTATATTGCTTTGCATCTTCTTCTGTATATAATTGTTGCCTTTGTAAATTACTCCATTCTACATAATCACGATCCGCAATTGTTATTTTGCCAACACCTGCTCTAACAATTGCTTCTGCATTCGCTGCCCCGAGAGCGCCAGCGCCGATAATAAGCACATGCTTCTCTCTAATTTTTCTCTGACCTTCTTCTCCAACACCAGAAAATAATATTTGTCTTGAATATCGCTCCTGCATACGATAGCCCCCTTTCTTATCCTCCTATATAAGACATTTCAATTTTCGGACGATTCTTTGCACTTTCTTCTGTCCGTTCATCCGAATACCTGTCTTTTCTATTCATCCATACATCTTGTATAACGCTTACTAACTCATCATCCGAAAGATTTCCTCTAAGAAGTTTCCTTACATCCAATCCTTCTGTCGCAAATAAGCAAGTATAAAACTTTCCATCTGCCGAAATTCTTGCTCTCGTACAAGAGGAACAAAATGACTCTGAAACAGAAGTAATAAAACCGACTTCGATATTTGTTCCAACGTAACGATATCGCTTCGCAACTTCACCGAAATAATGCGCTTCAGCTGGCTCAAGTGGATACACACTATGAATCATTTCAATTAATTCTTGCTTTGTAACGACTTGATCAAAGTTCCATCCATTTGTACTACCAACATCCATAAACTCAATAAACCTAAGTGTGATTCCTTGCTCTTTAAAATAAGCAGCCATCGGAAGTACTTGATGTTCATTCATCCCTTTTTTCACAACCATATTTACCTTTACATCAAGCCCGGCCTCTTTTGCAGCCATAATTCCCTTTATAACAGGTTTCGTATTGATATTCCGACCATTAATGTCCTTAAATACATCGTCATCTATTGCATCCAAACTAACATTTACTCTATGTAATCCAGCTTCTTTTAATGCTTTTGCTTGTTTCGTTAAATGAATTGCATTTGTCGTTAACCCTATATCTACTAACCCTTCAATTTTCACGAGACGAGCAATAAGTTTTGTTAAATCTTTACGCAGTAGTGGCTCGCCACCAGTAAGTCTAATTTTTCGTACACCGATGCTAACAAATAGTTTTGCCAAACGCTCAATTTCATCAAACGTCAGTAAAAACTCATCTTTCAAAAAAGCATAATCTGGCCCAAAAACTTCCGCTGGCATACAATATGTACATCTAAAATTGCAACGATCAATGACAGATATGCGCAAATCTTGAAGTGGGCGTCCAAAAAAATCTGTAACCATCTCCTGCATCGCCACCCTCCCTTTCTGTCAAATTTCTCTCTTTTCATTCTATTATAATATATTTTCGAACTGCGATGTTTTTGCTTAAGTGAATAAAGTGAAACTTTCCTAACCAATTAGACTACCTACAAATAACAGGATAAAAAACCTTGAAGCATAAAAGCTCCAAGGTTTTCTTCCTATTAACTTAGTCTAATAATAGTTAGAGTAGCTCCTGGCGTTGCCGTAGATAATGTAGCTATTGCAACTAATCCAAATAACTGCAGACTAATGGCAGCTCCAGCAGGCAAATTAGCAATTATTGTCGCATTAAATGAACCTGTAGCTATTGCTGGTGAATTTATTGTTCCTGCAAGCGGACTGCCATTTACAGTTATACGAGAACTTACAAGTAAAGAGGCTGTTAAATTTATTGTATAAGCTATATAGTAATTCCCCGCATTCGCAACCGTAAATACGGTATTTCCTCCGCTAACGGTAATTCCTGGTCCAATATTTTGATTGTTCGGTAATGGTACATTTGTACCACCTAATAAAACGGAAATAGCGGTTCCTGATGTATTATTCGCAAATGCATACGTTGCAGTTGTACTAACTCCAGTCGCCCCGGTCGCCCCAGTGGCTCCAGCTCCGGTTGGACCTGTATCTCCAGTTGGACCTTGTGAACCGGTTGCTCCTGTTGCCCCCGTTGGACCTTGGATTCCTTGCGGGCCTTGAATTCCTTGGGGACCTGTCGCT
>NZ_WIPE01000115.1:0-29514 GCF_009760835.1 Bacillus sp. EE-W1
AAAAGCGGAAGCGGCTCGTTCAGAATCGCAGGGCGATGGAGCCCCTGATTCCGAGGCGCTTTTTGCCTCGAATGAAGGGGCGAAACGACCGGAGATTCTAGCCGCTGGAGCTGGATAGACTAAAAGCGGAAGCGCCCTATAATTGGGCGCTTCTTTTATATATTGTCCCCCGCTCACATACCCCACCTAGTATACCCCTAAATATATCGGCGATTTTTCAAATATATCGACCGTAACTCCAATTATATCGGCGATTATTTTAATATATCGACGATTCGACACAACTTATCGACTTACCGACAATCCTCGACAAGCATGCACCCCCTACATACCCGACTCCCAACACCAAATAACAAAACAAAAAAGCTATCGCACATGCGCGATAGCTTCTTATTGTATATATGCAGCTAATGCTTCTAAAGCTTCTTCTGCATCTGAACCTTCTGTTGTAATTGTTATCATGCTACCAGTTCCAATTGCTAAGCTCATAATCCCCATTATGCTCTTTGCATTCACTGTCTTTCCATCTTTCTCGATGAAGATATCCGCATGAAAGCGATTGGCCTCTTGTACAAACAACGCAGCCGGACGTGCTTGTAAACCGTTTTTTAATGAAACCTTAACTCGTTTTTGAACCACAGCTCCATTTCCCCTTTAACCTCTTATTTTTTTGCTACCGCTTCCCCCGCGCGTAATTTCTCTGCAATCTCATCGATTTTACGCAAACGATGATTAATACCCGATTTACTAATTTTCCCCCCGGATACCATCTCGCCTAACTCTTTCAATGTTACATCTTGATAATCTCTTCGTAATTGTGCAATTTCTCGCAGTTTATCTGGTAATATATCAAGACCAACTGTCTCATCAATATAACGGATATTTTCAATCTGCCTTAGCGCTGCACCAATTGTTTTATTTAAATTGGCTGTTTCGCAGTTCACTAAACGATTTACTGAATTACGCATATCGCGAACGATTCGAATGTCTTCAAATCTTAAAAGTGCATTATGAGCGCCTATAATATTTAAAAACTCCGTAATCTTTTCTGCTTCTTTCAAATACGTAATGTACCCTTTTCTTCTTTCCAACGTCTTACTATTTAAATCAAATCCGTTCATCAATTCACATATAGCATCATTATGTTCCTTATATAACGAAAAGACTTCTAAATGATAAGATGATGTTTCTGGGTTATTTACTGAACCACCTGCTAAAAATGCACCTCGTAAATACGATCGTTTACAACATTTCTTCTCGATTAATTCCTGGGATATATTTCGAATTAACGAAAAGTCATCTCGAACAATATGAAGATCAGCTAATATTTCGCGAGACTTCTCAACAAGCCGCACAATATATACATTATTTTTCTTCAATCGCATTTTTTTACGAACAAGTAATTCTACCGTCACGTCATATCCTTTTTTCAAAAGCGTATAAATCCTTCTTGCGATTGCCGCATTCTCCGTTTGAATATCGATAGATAGACGACGGTTTGAAAAAGAAAGCGATCCGTTCATTCGAAGTAACGCTGATAATTCTGCTTTCTCACAGCATTCCTTCACCTCAAGATTCGTTAGCTCTTTCTTTGTTTCTGGTGCAAATGACACAGTCAACACCTCCTTATACGATTACTTTGGAACAAAAATCTTGTCCTATATGAAATGATGAGCGTTACCTCAAACGAGGCAACGCACATCTACAACAGTGAATATAAAATAGAAGCTAGTTTTAATGTATCGTGCCTTACAACACGATCATCATACTTCGCTAATTGATCTTGAATGACATCAATATTGCTCTCTGTAAAACGCTCTTCATCTACTACAACTGGTGCCGACATTTCTTCCTCATACAACTGACGTAATTCACAAGGAATATCACGGTTATTTACAATTGCAGTATCGATAAATGGTTTACCTAAATGATCATGTAACGCCTGCACGTGGTCAAACGCAGTATATCCCATCGTTTCACCAGCTTGCGTCATAACATTACACACATATACCTTCTTCGCTTTTGCAGCAAGAACAGCGTCCCCGATTTTGTTAACAACTAAATTTGGTAATATACTCGTATACAAACTTCCTGGACCAAAAACAAGTAAATCAGCTCGTTTAATCTCAGCCAACGTTTCATGTAACGGCTCTACATCTTCTGGAGTTAAAAAGACGCGGTTAATCTTCTTCCCAGAATAAGGAATCTTTGATTCACCTGTTACAATTTCTCCATCTTCTAGTTCCGCATGAAGTACCGCACTTTGGTTCGCTGCAGGTAACACACGTCCTCTGACATTTAACACTTTACTCGTTTCCGTAATCGCATGGAAGAAGTCTCCTGTAATCGAGGTCATACCCGCTAATAATAAATTTCCTAACGCATGACCTTTCAGCCCGTCTCCCGTTGTGAAACGATGCTGAAATAAAGCTTCCACCAGCGGCTCTACATCTGATAACGCAACAAGTACGTTACGAATGTCACCTGGGGGTGGAATTTCGAGCTCATCACGTAATCTACCTGAACTGCCACCATCATCAGCGATTGTAACAACTGCTGTAATATCAACCGGATATTGTTTTAATCCTCTTAATAAAACAGAGAGTCCAGTACCTCCTCCCATGATAACAATTTTAGGTTTTCTCTCTTTTTTCATCCCTTAATGGCCCTTTCTCTTCTCCACATCACGATGAGATACATGAACGCTATACTCTGGTTTCAAATGTTTCCCAAGGTATTCTGTAAGCGTAACAGAACGATGCTGTCCACCTGTACATCCAATTGCAATTACAAGTTGACTCTTGCCTTCTCTTTTATAATGAGGCAGCATGAAAGTAATAAGATCCGTCAATTTTTCTAAAAACTTATGTGTCTCATTAAATTTCAGCACATACGATGAAACTTCTTCATCTAGTCCTGTTAATGGCTTCATATGTGGAATGTAATATGGATTTGGTAAAAAACGAACATCAAATACTAAATCTGCATCAATTGGAATACCGTACTTAAATCCAAACGACATAACATTTACACGAAATGCTTGCTCAGTTTCAGTTGAAAACAGATGAACAATTTTTTCACGTAATTCTTTCGGTTTTAAATCCGATGTATCCAGCACAATATTCGCTCGTGCCTTCATATCAGTTAATAAGCCACGCTCCATCTCAATTCCCTTTAACGGCAAACCAGTTGGTGCAAGTGGATGCGAACGTCTCGTTTCTTTATAACGAGTTACAAGCGTGCCATCTTTCGCATCTAAGAATAAAATATGAGGAATAATCCATGTACGTTCTGATAAATCATCAAGTGCTCCCCATAAATGTTCGAAAAACTCTCGGCCACGTAAATCAACGCCAAGTGCCACTTTATTCATTTTCCCTTTTGAATCCGCCATAAGTTCAATAAACTTCGGCAATAACATCGGTGGTAAATTATCTACACAAAAATATCCTAAATCTTCAAAACTTTGTAAAGCTACTGTCTTTCCAGCTCCAGACATTCCTGTAATAATTACCATTTTTATATCATTATTCTCTGTCATCGTATCCTCTCCTTGACGGTTTAACTCGGATCTAATCGATATGAAAGCAACTCAAAATCTGGGGTATATACAAATGTACCGTAGATTATGCCATTTCCTTTAATTAAATAATCAATAATGTGATAATCTCCTGGTGCCATTGCTAAATCATCAATTTTGTCAAATGTATGCCAACCAATGATGCCTTCTTCGCTCTCTAGTTTGTTTTCTCCTGCAAAATCTGTCGCTAAAAAGGAGAACATCATCCATTCAGAAACAACTTTATCACCTTCTTGGATGACAAAGGTGAAGACCCCTTTTAACGCTGGGTTCTTTAAATAAATACCTGTTTCTTCACGATACTCGCGAACAACGGAATCTCTTACTGTCTCACCACGCTCCATTTTCCCGCCTGGTGCAACCCACCAATTTCGGCGAGGTTTTTGGAGTAAGAGTACTTCATTATCTCTAATTAACACACAGTTTGTCACTCTTTGCATGTTTCTTCACCTCAGCTACTTGCAGTAAATTTCTCACTGCATACTCATTTCATTATACTATCAAAAACAGTTTGCTACAACGAAGGAGCCAGTCCTCTTTCGCTAAGCACATGCTACTCAACAATTTTAAAAAAGCTTTCTAGAACAAGCAATGTAAATGCCTAGACTTTCAATGAATAGCATGAAAAATCCCCTTAACGATTTTTATCGCCAAGGGGATTAAAGTCCTTATTTCTTACCGAAATAAGTAACAATCGCAAATCCTAAAATAAAGGTAATAATTGAACTTATAATTGAAAATCCTCCAGTTGGAATACCAGGGAACACAATTACAATCGAGCCGATAACAAGTCCAATAATTGCCGCAAATGTCATACTTTTATAACGATCTAACAAGAAACTAATTCCTTTACTACTTACAACAAACCCCGCCATAACACCAGCACCGATAACTACGATTAAAGGTAAGTTCAGTGTAGTTAAAGCATTAATTGCTGTCGGATACACACCAATAATTAATAAAATAAATGATCCGCTAATTCCAGGAAGCAACATAGCCATACTAGCCATCCAGCCCGCGAAAAATAAACCAATTGCATTTAAAATTGTTAACGTCGTAATTGGATCTGCTGCCTTATCTGGTTTAAAGAAAGCTGTGATCGCAACAAGAATTGCTGCAACTATTAATAAAACAATGTGCTTACCTTTAAACGACGACTTTGCATCAGCTTCTCTCATTAACATCGGTAATATACTAATAATTAAACCGAGGAAGAAAAATTGAGTCGGTTCATAATGATTTGCAAGTAAATATTTAATAACGTGACTTAACGTTAAAAACGCTGCTGCCACACCAGCTGCAAGGGGAATTAAAAACCCTAAATGTTTTTTCCATTCGCGACTAAAGAATCCACTAATTGCCGCAAGCAATTGTTCATAAATCCCTAACACAACAGCGATTGTACCGCCGCTCACACCAGGAATTAAATCACTAACGCCCATACAAAATCCACGATATATATTACGCCATTCCATACTGAATAAATTCCTCATTTCTTATAGTGATTTTTCCGTAAAGTCCAGTATATCAATAAGAAAGCTTATAATCTCAATATTTTTTGACAAAACTTTGACATTTTCATAAAAAAAAGAAAGCTCCTATCGGTAGCTTTCTTCTCAAAAGGCATATTATCCCTTATTTTTCTGATACTGTTTTTAGTTCTTCTAATAATTCTTCTACGTAATGTTGTGCACTTTGTGCTGCGATACTACCATCACCTGTTGCAGTTACAATTTGACGTAGCATTTTTTCGCGAACATCTCCAGCTGCGAAAATACCAGGAACTTTCGTTTCCATACGCTCATTTGTTTCAAGGTAACCATTTTCATTTGTAATACCTAGTTCAACAAATGGTTTTGATAGTGGTAACATACCGATGTATATGAACACGCCATCAGTTTTGACTTCTTTCTCTTCTCCACTGTTTACGTCTACAAGTGTTACGCTTCCCACTTTACCATTTGCATCGTTAATTTCTTTTATAGTGTGATTCCAAATGAAATCAACTTTCTCGTTTTGGAAAGCACGATCTTGTAAAATTTTCTGTGCACGAAGAGTGTCACGACGGTGAACGATTGTTACCTTTGATGCGAAGCGTGTTAAGAATACACCCTCTTCAACAGCAGAATCTCCACCACCAATAACTACAAGTTCTTTTCCTTTAAAGAAAGCCCCATCACATACTGCACAATATGATACACCACGGCCGCCAAGTTCTGTCTCGCCTGGCACACCAATTTTTTTATACTCTGCACCGCTTGCAACGATAATTGCACGTGCTTTATATTCTTTTTTACCAGCAATAATTGTTTTGTATTCTTTACCATCGATGACTGCTTTCACATCACCGTATGCATATTCAGCACCAAATTTCTTCGCATGCTCGAACATTTTATTTGATAAGTCTGGTCCTAAAATAGACTCATAACCTGGGTAGTTCTCTACATCCTCTGTGTTTGCCATTTGGCCACCTGGGATACCACGCTCAAGCATTAATGTGCTTAAATTCGCACGAGATGTATATACTGCAGCTGTCATACCAGCTGGTCCTGCACCAATAATAATGACATCATAAATTTTTTCTTCTGACACACTATTCACTCCTATTCATTCCTACACAATTAAGTTACCCTCATTATACTGTTAGCATCATTTTTTTCCCAATGATTTGCTTACCCTATGTGTGCGTACGTTTAACAGCCTGCACATACTTTCGAACAGTCGCTACAGATACATTATATACATCCCCAAGCTCCGACTGTGTCATCTTATTTCCTTGTTCGCTGCGTACGATATATTCAACAGCAGCTGACCAGCCGTATACATTTGTAAAAACTGCCCCAGATGTATATAAACGTATGAACGTACAAAACCAAAATTGTAAACACTCTTCGATTAATTCATCATCTTTTTTCGTATAATTATATAAAGCATCCGCAATTTGTGCGCACTGTTCAAATTGCTGTAAATCAGCTGGAATGCTCTTATGGCTATTAAGTAAAAAGAAATACTTTGCAAGTTGCGATACGATTGGAACACCGTTCTTCGCCTGCGTTACATCAAAGAAGAATCCCACCTTCTCTGGCGTTGACAATTCATTCATTAAATATAAAGCTAGCATTTGTTCCTCTAGCGTCGTACTTTGTTGAAATGATTTTCGTAATTCTTCAAATAATACGTTTTGTCCTTCATCTGCTAAATTCAGCGCATTCCACGGTTCTTTTCCCTTTTTATCAGGGTGCAATTCTACAACATGCTGCCACATTTTTTCGGCTACTTGCTGATCTTTCACCATATAAGCAGAATATGCAAACCAATAATAAAAACTAACGTCTCCCTCATATCCTTGACGCTTTAATACTTTGAACCATTTATATGCAGGCTCAAAATGACCAATTGTTGCAAGTGTCGTTCCAAGTTTCAAACGATGCTCGAACGAAATCGGATATACTGAAACTAACTGCTCCGCTAACGCTTCTACTTGTTTATGCTCTCCAATTGAATATAGGAAAATAAGCGTATTACAAAGCGCATGTATATTACCAGGATTTTTCTCTAAAATCATTTCCGTTAACTTCAGAGCTTTATCTACATTACCAGATTGAAAATGTGCAATGGCTAAATTATTATGACCCGACCAAAATTCCGGATAATCTTTTGTAACAATTTCCAATGTAGCAATTGCTTCTTCCAATTGTCCGTTACGAATATAACGATTCGCTTCTTCTTGCATAACAATTAGATCGTCTTCATCCTCAATCTCTTCCTCACCCATCGCTTCTTCTTCCATAATTTCAAGTAATTCTAATGTATCTTCTACAAATTCCTTCTCTTCTGCAACTTCTAAATAGCGATCCGCATACTTTTTCGCCTGCTGAAATAGCCCCATATATGCATAATTATTTGCAATAAAATAATAGCATTGTTCAAGTTCTGGATTAGATCTAACAAGCTTAAAGAAGATTTGATTCGACTCTTGATATTCACCAGCCTCAGATAATACTGTTGCTAATTGGCATAAAATAAACGGCTCCTTCTCACTTTGTGCCGCTCTTCGAAAATATTTAATTGCATCTTGCAATTTCTGTCCTTTGTAAGCCCTCATCCCTTTTTTATAAAAGAAGTCCGATAATTGATTAAAAGAGATAACTTGTCCGTTCTCCTTATATATTCCTTGATTTTTCCCCATATATCCTCCAGTTTTTTGTTTTCTTCGTTCACACATTCTTCTATCTATAAGTATAAACGATTCCGTAAAAAACAAAACAGTATATTATACTCAATTATTTCCTTTTTATTCATTAAAAAAGAAGAGAAATGTTACATTTTTAGCATCAACCTTCTCTAGCATCCATTTCTTCTTTCGTATAAATAACACGCATTGGATTTCCACCCACGAAAGCACCACTTGGGACATCTCTATGAACAAGTGTGCCAGCTGAAACAATCGCGCCATCCCCAATTTTCACACCTGGTAATATAGTCGTATTTGCTCCAATCATCACTTCATTTCCTATGACGATCTCTCCAAGTCGATATTCGCGAATTAAATATTCATGTGCTAAAAGCGTTGTATTATAGCCAATAATTGAATTCTCTCCCACAGTTATCTTTTCTGGGAACATAATATCCGGCACTACCATAAGCGCAATTGATGTTTTCTTTCCGACTTTCATCCGTAAAAATGTACGGTACAACCAATTCTTGACGGATAAAAATGGTGTATAACGCGCAATTTGAATAATAATAAAGTTTTTCATTACCTTCCAAAAAGAAACTGTTTTATACACATTCCATAATGAATTTTCTCCCGAAACAGGATAGCGCGTTGTCCGTCGCACTTAACTCGCTCCTCTACTAAAAAGTGAAACTGTAAGTTAGTAGGGAAACAGACCCCTACTAACTTACTTGGACCTTTATGAACGGTTCATATCAGACAAAATCGGTAGCAAATCACTCATTTTATCTAACATAAAGTCCGGCTTGTAAGCCTCTAAATATGCTCTACCTTTCAACGTCCATGAGACAGCAGCTGTTTTCGTGCCCGCATTTTGTCCACCAACAATATCATGGTGATTATCCCCAACCATCAATGCTTCTTCCGGTTTCGCATCTAATAACTCAAGCGCTTTTTGAAGTGGCTCTGGATGTGGTTTCACATGCTCTACATCATCAATTGTCACGACCACATCAAAAAATTCATCAAGCTTTGACAACTTTAATCCCATCTCAACTGTTTGTCTCGCTTTCGTTGTAACAATACCAACTTTATAACCTTGCTTCTTCAACTCTTGAACTGTTTCATATACAGTTTCATATTCTTCCACTAATTCATCGTGATGATCATGGTTAAATTGACGATAACATGTAATCATCTCTTCAACCTTGTTTTCATCAATCTTGCTGAAAGTATCATGTAAAGAAGGGCCAATAAATGACAATACATCTTCACGCTTATATTGACTTGGATAATATGTATGTAACGTATGTAAAAAAGAAGAAATAATAAGTTCGTTTGTATTAATTAAAGTTCCATCTAAATCAAATAACACTGTATTTATTCTCATTGCCTTAGTCCCTTCTCTTTCCTGAATATGAAAGAAGCAGCATCTTATAATAAGATGCTACTTTTCTCTAATTTTCCGAATATCTTTTATCAGCTTGCCCCATTTTTCGTCTCACGATAATGAAAATAATAGAAATAACAACAAGTCCAATTGACATTACTTGTGCGATACGAAGTGGTCCTAACATTAAACTATCTGTACGTAAGCCTTCTACGAAGAAGCGCCCTATTGAATACCAAATTAAATATGTGAAGAATAATTCCCCGCGTCGTAAATTCACTTTTCGTAATGCAAGTAATAAAATGACACCTGCAAAATTCCATAATGATTCATATAAAAACGTTGGATGATAGTACACACCCTCAATATACATTTGATTAATAATGAAATCCGGTAAATGAAGTCCTTCTAAAAACTGTCTCGTTACTTCATCACCATGCGCCTCTTGGTTCATAAAGTTTCCCCATCGACCAATTGCTTGTCCTAGTAAAATACTTGGCGCAGCAATATCAGCCAACTTCCAGAATGAAACCCCGCGTCGTTTCGCAAAAAGAATCCCTGTAATAACAGCCCCGATTAAACCACCATGAATCGCCAAGCCACCTTGACGAATATTAATAATTTGACTCGGGTTTTGCGCGTAATATTCCCATTCAAAAATAACATAGTACATTCTCGCAAATAGAATAGCGATCGGTACTGCAATTAATACAAGGTCAACAAATGTATCTTTTGGAATACCTAGTCTTTCTCCCTCGCGAGTTGCTAGCCAAAGACCTAATAGCACGCCTGTACCGATAATAATCCCATACCAATATACAGGAAACGGCCCAAGTTGGATCGCTACACGGTCAAGCTGTGGTACAGAACCTAACAGCATATGTATGACCTCCCTCTCCAAAGTTTACTCCTGATTTCCTAACTCAATCGCACTCATTAATCGTTCAGAGAACTGTTGTGCTGCATTGACTCCCATACGTTTTAAACGGAAATTCATCGCTGCTACTTCAATAATAACAGCCAAGTTTCGACCAGGACGAACTGGAAGTGTAATCTTCGTAAGCTCTGTATCAATAATCTTCATCTTCTCTTCATCAAGACCTAAGCGATCGTAATTTTTCTTTTGATCCCAAATTTCAAGATTAATAACAAGTGTAATACGCTTATAATTTCGCACTGCCCCTGCACCGAATAACGTCATAACGTTAATGATACCTAGACCACGAATTTCTAATAAATGCTCAATTAAATCTGGTGAGCTTCCTACCAATGTGTCTTCATCTTCTTGGCGAATTTCTACACTATCATCCGCAACAAGACGGTGACCACGTTTTACAAGCTCAAGAGCTGTCTCACTTTTACCGACACCACTTTGACCTGTAATTAAAACACCAACACCGTAAATATCTACTAACACACCATGTACAGCTGTTGTTGGTGCTAACTTACCTTCTAAATAATTTGTTAAACGACTTGATAATCTTGTTGTCGTTTGAGCAGAACGTAATAAAGGCATGCCTGATTCACGTGATGCTTGCAATAACTCATCTGGTACATCTTGATTCCGAGTTATAATAATACATGGCGTCTCCTCAGTACAAAGCGCTTTCATTCTCTCTTGTTTTTGCTCTGACGTTAATGTGTCAAAGAACGTAAGCTCCGTCTTTCCAAGAAGCTGCACGCGATCAGCTGGATAATATGTGAAAAATCCTGCCATTTCAATTCCAGGTCGTGATAAATCACTTGTATCAATCGGACGATGAATTCCTTCTTCACCACTTATTAACTCCAATTGAAATTGTTCAATTAAATCTTTTGTCCTTACTTTCGGCATATGTATAAACCTCCACTCCGCTGCGGGTTCAGTCTCATTTGATGTAAAATTCCATTCTACCGGATATTGTACCATTTTTTTCTGGAAACAAGAAATACGGTTTCTAATAAATAGAAAAAAACATTTCATACACATCATGAAATGTTTTTCTTTTTGTCATTTTCTCTTTTTTTCATATAAAGGTTCCACAATTGCCTTTTCAATAATCATATTAAAAATTGAAATACAAATTGCCGCAACGATTGCTACACCAAACCCTGATATATTAAACGCATCTCCTAATAATGAATCTGCTATTTTTAACGTAATCGCATTAATAACAATTAAGAAGAACCCGAAAGTTACAAGAGTAATTGGTAGCGTAATTAAAATTAAAAACGGTTTTACGAACACATTTAAAACAGCTAAGATAATACTCGCAATAATTGCAGTCTGTATATTTGCTACGTAAAACGCGTCTGGCGCAATCCCTTTTAAAAGTCCCGATACAGCGATTAACACAACGCTATTTACAAGAAGTGATACAATCCATCTCATTTTCTTACACATCCTTTTGACATATATATTTCATCATACGCTAATAGATTATAAACGCAAGTATCATGCAAACACTTATATCAACTTATTCTACTCTTCCTGCTTGTATACCTACTAACATTTCCTCGCAAAATAAGGGCCATACCATCTATGTTCATGAGTTTTTACAAAAGTCCAAGTGAACTCTTTATCTACAATATAGATATCGCCTTTATACATATCGTCCCTCTCACACAATATATCCTCCATATGTAATAAACTCGTATCTTTTATTAGCAGTACATCATCACAATGTTGATAGAATATATAGCAATCCTTTTTCACTTCATTATGAAACGCATTCTCCGCTTCTTCACCCTCTAAACACTTCTTTTTCTCATAACTAAATATGTGCCAAAGAAACCCACATGCATACTTATCACCATACAGAAAGATGTCTTCCTTTTCCTCATCACTTACATGATTTGCAAAGTTATCCTCCCAGCGCTTCCGAAAATAAACACCCCAACTTTGAAACTCTCTTACCTTCATGTTTTTCTTTCTTAAAACATCTGTAAACTCCATCTTTTCCCCCTATGAACGAAAAACCGAGTGTCATTTCCACTCGGTTTTTCGTAATACACTTATTGAGATAACTCTACTTCTTTTATTTTCTCTTTCATTCTTGCTTTATCGCGATTTAAAATCTCTTTTAAATACTTACCTGTATACGAGCGTTCTTCTTTTACTACTTGCTCTGGCGTTCCGGAAGCAACAATTTGCCCACCTTTATCTCCGCCCTCTGGTCCAAGGTCAACGATATAATCAGCTGTTTTAATTACATCTAGATTATGTTCAATAACAAGAACTGTCTCGCCACTTTCAACAAGGCGTTGCAGCACTTCTAGAAGACGCGCGATATCATGTGCATGCAAACCAGTCGTTGGCTCATCTAAAATATATAACGTACGCCCAGTAGAACGACGGTGTAATTCAGAAGCTAGCTTCACGCGCTGCGCTTCACCACCAGATAACGTCGTAGCTGGCTGTCCTAATTTCATATAACCAAGACCTACATCTACAAGCGTTTGAAGTTTACGCTTAATTTTTGGGATATTAGCGAAGAACTCTACTCCATCTTCAATTGTCATCCCTAACACTTCAGAAATGTTCTTATCTTTATACTTCACTTCTAACGTTTCGCGGTTATAACGTTTACCATGACAAACTTCACATGGAACGTATACGTCTGGTAAGAAGTGCATTTCGATTTTAATAATCCCATCACCACGGCACGCTTCACAACGTCCACCTTTTACATTAAAGCTGAAACGCCCTTTTTGATATCCACGCACTTTCGCTTCATTCGTTTGTGCAAACACATCACGAATATCATCGAATACACCTGTATACGTCGCTGGATTAGAACGTGGTGTACGCCCGATTGGCGATTGATCGATATCGATTACTTTATCTAAATGCTCAAGACCTTTAATTTCTTTATGAGTACCTGGCTTCGCTTTCGCTTTATATAACTTTTGCGCTAATGATTTATATAGTACTTCATTAATCATCGTACTTTTACCGGAACCAGATACACCCGTTATCGCTACAAACGTACCAAGCGGGAATGACATCTTTGCATTCTTTAAGTTATTCTCTTTTGCACCGATAATTTCCACTTTACGTCCGTCACCTTTACGTCTTTCAAGTGGAACCGGAATAAACTCTTTACCGCTTAAATACTTCCCTGTTAGCGAATTCTCATCTTGCATCACTTCAGCTGGCGTACCCGCTGATACAACTTGACCACCGTGAATACCTGCACCAGGTCCGATATCAAGTAAATAATCAGCAGCCATCATCGTATCTTCATCATGTTCAACGACAATTAACGTATTCCCTAAATCACGCATCTCTTGCAACGTACGAATAAGACGATCGTTATCGCGCTGATGTAAACCGATAGAAGGCTCATCAAGAATGTAAAGTACGCCAGTCAGACGAGAACCGATTTGCGTCGCTAAACGAATACGCTGCGCCTCACCACCTGATAAAGTTCCTGCGGCACGACTTAACGTTAAATAATCTAAACCGACGTTCACTAAGAACCCAACGCGCTCTTGGATTTCTCTTAAAATTAAATGAGCAATTTTTTGTTGCTTCTCCGTTAGCTCCACATTCGAGAAGAATTCCTGTACTTCTTGAACAGAATACTTCGTTACATCAGCAATCGTTTTATCACCAACGAAAACAGCTAAACTCTCAGGCTTTAAGCGTCCACCTTTACACTTCGGACAAGCTTGCTCTGCCATATATTTCTCCATTTGCTCACGAACATAATCAGAACTCGTTTCACGATAACGACGTTCGATATTTGGAATAACACCTTCAAATAAAATCTCATTTTCCTTTACTTGACCAAATTCATTTACATAGCGGAAATAAACTTTTTCTTCTCCGCTTCCGTACAACACTTTATCAAATAAATCTTTCGGTATATCTTTCACAGGCATATCCATATCAACGCCGTAATGATTACATACAGATTGTAAAAGCTGCGGGTAATATTGTGAGCTTGTCGGTTCCCAAGGCGCAATCGCATGTTCATTTAATGATAAATCCCAATTCGGAATGACAAGTTCTAAATCTACCTCTAACTTTGAACCAAGTCCATCACAAGAAGGACATGCCCCGAATGGACTGTTGAATGAGAACATGCGCGGCTCTAATTCTCCGATTGAAAAACCACAATGCGGACAAGCATGATGTTCACTAAATAGAAGTTCCTCTTCTCCCATTACATCAATTAACACTCGGCCCCCGCCAAGCTTTAATGCACTTTCAAGAGAATCCGCAAGACGGCTTGCAATCCCTTCTTTTACAACAATACGGTCAATTACAACTTCAATCGAATGCTTCTTATTTTTATCTAGCGCAATATCTTCAGATACATCTAACATTTCACCATCAACACGTACACGAACATACCCTTGCTTCTTAATATCTTCAAGCACTTTCACATGTGCACCTTTACGCCCAGAAACGATAGGAGCTAACACTTGTAATTTCGTACGTTCAGGATATTCAAGTACACGGTCTACCATCTGCTCTACTGTTTGTGACGTAATTTCAATACCATGATTCGGACAAATTGGCGTACCAATTCGCGCAAATAATAAACGTAAATAATCATAAATCTCCGTGACCGTTCCGACTGTTGAACGTGGATTACGACTCGTTGTTTTTTGATCGATTGAAATCGCTGGTGACAATCCTTCAATCGTATCTACATCCGGCTTATCCATTTGTCCTAAAAACTGACGCGCATACGCAGATAACGATTCTACGTATCTGCGCTGCCCTTCTGCATAAATCGTATCAAACGCTAATGATGATTTCCCTGAACCAGACAATCCCGTCACAACAACAAGCTGATTTCTCGGAATGGTTACATCAATATTTTTTAAGTTATGTGCTCTAGCACCTTTTACGACAATAAAATCCTTGCTTATGCTCACTCTGTTCACCCTTCCGCTTTTAATTCTAATAGTAAATCTCTTAATTCAGCTGCACGCTCGAAATCTAACGCTTTTGCTGCTTCTTTCATCTCTGCTTCCATCTTCGCAATTGTCTTTTCACGCTCTTTTTTCGTCATCTTCTTAGCTGGTGCCGCTTCATACATTTCCGGCTCTTCAGCAGCTGTCGTTGCACGGATAACATCACGCACGCCTTTTTGAATCGTTTTCGGCGTAATACCATGCTCTTTATTGTAAGCTTCTTGTATAGTACGACGACGCTGCGTTTCTTCAATTGCAATTCCCATTGATCTTGTTATACGATCTGCATACATAATAACGCGGCCGTTTTCATTACGTGCTGCACGACCGATTGTTTGAATTAATGAGCGCTCTGAACGCAAGAATCCTTCCTTATCAGCATCTAAAATAGCTACAAGTGATACTTCTGGAATATCTAATCCTTCTCGTAATAAGTTAATACCGACAAGTACGTCAAACTTACCAAGGCGAAGATCACGGATAATTTCAATACGTTCTAACGTTTTAATTTCAGAGTGAAGATAGTTCACTTTAATTCCTACATCTTTTAAGTAGTCTGTTAAATCCTCTGACATCTTCTTCGTTAAAGTCGTAATTAATACACGTTCATTTTTTGCAATGCGATCTTGAATTTCTCCTAATAAATCATCAATTTGCCCTTCAATTGGTCGTATATCAATTGGTGGATCTAAAAGCCCTGTTGGACGAATAATTTGTTCTATTACTTCCGGTGCCTGCTCTAACTCGTACGGTCCTGGCGTTGCTGAAACGTAAATAACTTGATTCGTTTTCCCTTCAAACTCATCAAACGTAAGCGGTCTATTATCTAAAGCTGATGGCAGACGGAATCCATGATCTACAAGCACTTGTTTACGTGCTTGGTCCCCGTTATACATCGCTCTTACTTGCGGTACTGATACGTGTGACTCATCCATAACGATTAAGAAGTCTTTCGGGAAATAGTCTAATAACGTATACGGCGTTGCACCCGCTGGACGAAGTGTTAAATGACGGGAATAGTTTTCAATCCCTGAACAAAAGCCCATCTCGCGCATCATTTCTAAATCATAACGTGTACGCTGTTCTATACGCTGCGCTTCTAACAACTTGCCATTATCATTTAATTCCTTTAAACGTTCTTCTAATTCTTTTTCGATATTTTCAATAGCGACCTTCATCTTTTCTTCACGTGTAACGAAGTGAGATGCTGGGAAGATTGCTACATGATCACGTTCTGCTAATACTTCACCTGTTAACGCATTTACTTCGCGAATACGATCGATTTCATCGCCGAAAAATTCAATTCGAATACAATGCTCATCAAGTGATGCAGGGAAGATTTCAACTACATCTCCGCGCACACGGAATGTACCACGCTTGAAATCAATGTCATTACGTCCATACTGCACATCAACGAGTTCACGAAGCAATTGATTGCGGTCCTTTTCCATACCAACTCTAAGTGAAACAACTAACTCGCGGTATTCTTCTGGAGAACCTAAACCATATATACACGAAACACTCGCAACGATAATTACATCGTCCCGTTCAAATAATGCGGACGTTGCTGAGTGACGCAATTTATCGATTTCATCATTAATCTGCGCATCTTTTTCAATAAACGTATCTGTTTGCGGTACATACGCTTCTGGCTGATAATAATCGTAATAACTAACAAAATATTCAACTGCATTATTCGGAAAAAAATCTTTCAGCTCACTATATAACTGTCCTGCTAACGTTTTATTATGAGCCATAACAAGTGTTGGCTTCTGCACTTCTTTAATGACATTTGAAATCGTAAATGTCTTACCCGTTCCTGTTGCTCCAAGCAACACTTGCTTTTTCTTCCCACTATTAATTCCCTCTACAAGCTTTTCTATAGCTACCGGCTGATCACCTTGCGGGGAATAAGCTGAGATAATTTCAAATTGATGTTCCAAACAAAACCGACCTCCTCGTAAAAAATCTGTATTCCCATTTTACCACGAATGCTCATAAAAAAACCAAGAAAACGAACAGATATTCGGTAAAATTTTCGACAATATATACATAGAAAAAGGAAGGAGTAAAAACTTCCTTCCTCTACTAACTCTATTTTTTAGGTACATATAATAAATCATATCCATTGCGCCCATTTTTACTCGTACAATCTATTAACCTATAAGTGATTTCTAATTCTCCCTGCTCTTTAACAATACTTTTGCAACTACCTTTATGTAATCCTTTATGCTCACCAGCAAATTGGTCTTTTCTATTATCTAACACATAAAGTATATCGTTCTCACTATGCTCTACCGTTTGAAAAATCGGATCACCTTCATGGGTATACTGCACAATTCTTATTTTATCAACTTTCCCTTGGTCAACATTCAAAACGAACTTTTCAAATTTATCTAGATTGGAAATTCCTGCTCTCTTTACAATGACATCATTCTTCTTATCAATGTCAATGTTAGGTTGTGAGCATGCTACTAAACTAAAGAGAAGTAAGCATATAAAACCTGTTTTTCCTATTGTTATCCTCTCCTATACAAACTATTGGTATACTAGAAAAAGCTACTTTCCTCTATGAAAGTAGCTTCTCTTTTTCTTTTTCCTTCTTCGGGAAAAGAACATATGAAAATGAAATAACTGTATCCACTAAAAGTATAATCGCCCAAACTTGGCTAACACGACTTGCTTTTTCATTTAAAACAATCCCCGTTTCTAACCAATTATGCCATTGTTCAAACGGGACAAAACCGTACAGAAAGAAAAAGAAAATATGCACAACAACGAATAAAACAAGATGTAATAACCAATTTTTTATTTCCTGTTTCGCATAGGCCATACCTGTTAATTCTACGTGCTCTTCCATAATTGGCGCTGGTTCATTCCGCCATTTCGCAACTAGCTTTTGCGCAAACATATCAAGCTTCTTCAAATCCTTTTTCCCGTAGAAAACTGCATACAATAAAATAATTACCGTAATGATTTGAAAGTTAGAGAACTTCCCTGTTTGATAATAGTCCACTACCCCTAAGGTTAAAATAAACACTTCATTTACGAGGAGTACAATCCCCATAATAAAGCTCGCCTTCTTCAAACGGAATCCGTAACGAAGTAAAAAGAAGCCGATAGCCGATAACCAAAATACAATCTCTGCCCCAATTAAAAAATACCAACAATATTCTGCAAGTATACTCATTTATCCATCTCCTTTTCATCATATATACGAAAAGCTTCTTCCATATATAATAAAAGTTCTTCTTCAATTGGATACATGCTCATTTTCTGTGAATCTTCCTTCGATTTTCTAACTTCCCATAAATTATCTAAAAACGCTTCGTCACCATTGGCCATTTCTAAACATTTCTGCATTAATCTCTTCGTTGCCCCTTGTACCTCATCACTCGCTGCTTCTTTGCCGTCTTTCATAAAAGTACGTAATTGCTTTAATAAATCTACCCATTCTAAAACATTCGGATCTTCTTCACTCATATTTGGCAAGTTATGAAGCAATTTTTGTTCTTCCTTTGAAAATACTTCATTTTGAAATATTTCACGTATACGAGACGACTGTTTCGAAAGCTGAATCAGTTCAAACATAACTTTCCAATCAAGTTCCCCTTCCACATCTACCGAATAAACAACAGCTTGTAAAACACGCTCCATTCGATTAAATTTCTTTTGTTCTTCCTGTACAAACCGAAGTTGTTTTTCAAGAGAACCCTTTAAGTTAAGGTCACCTTTTACTAACATATTCGCAGCCTCTTTTAATGAAAAGCCCATTTCCTTTAAAAATAAAATTTGCTGCAACCGTATTACGTCAGCTTCACTATATAAACGATGCCCACCTTCTGTTTTCCCGCTCGGCTTTAATAAATCTATTTGATCATAATAACGTAATGTACGTACCGTTACCCCTGTTTCTCTCGTCAATTGTTGTATTGAAATCACTACCATCACCTCTTCCCCTTCATTATAAAAGATGACGTTACGTAACTTTCAAGACTTTTGTAAAAAAAATACAAAAAGCTGTTTATACTCTTTGTATAAACAGCTTTTACGGAAATAATCCCTTTTGTATAGCGCGCCCACAAAATAAAATAAGTGCTCCAACAACAACACTCGTTGCTGTTTTATGATAATGAGCTGAAACTAATAAATAATATGATAAACCTACAGTGCCAATCATAATACAAATGCTTGGCACTGGATAACGAGAGAAGTTCTGCATTCCCCAAAACAAAGCAAAAATAGCCGTAGCGACACATAATACCGGTAATCCCATCCCAGTTCCCCTTTTTCTATCTATTCCTTGTTGCTAACACACTCGTCGATGCCCTACTTATTAATAAGCCAAAAATAGCAATTAACAACTCATTTACATGTACTGCTTGCCTATCTAAATACTTATTTAAACAAAGATACATAATGAACAAGAACAAGAAGCTTGTAATACTAATCGTAAAATATGACTTCATCTTATTCACAACTCGCTCATCAATCGACGGTACTCCCTCTTCTTTCAAACGCTTCTGTTCTCTATATTCCGCAATACTTATATAAAATGACTAGTGCTACATTCGATATGAAGATTGTTCCCCACGAAATACTTAAAATCATTAAACTCATATTTAAAACAAGACCCGCTAAAAACAAACTTCCTATGAACCGTATAATATCTTACTTACTCATACATGATCAGCCTCTTTTTGATTTCTATATTTCCACTTCGGCCAATAGTTCACAAGAAAATACACCCACTGCCCTATTACAAATAAAACAAATGGCATACCAGCATTTCCGTCAACAATTAAATTATATAAACTCCATATCGCTAAACTAATCGTAAAAAATAACCCTACATATTTAAACGCTTTATCTGACTGAAATCTCTCAAACTCATCTTGCATTTTTCATTCCTCCTATCGCTATGCTCGTTTCCCTATCATGACTCCTATGATGAGACTACCCGCAAATAAGGAACTACATATCATAAATATTTCTTGCACTGGTATAACAGCTCTGCCTATTGCTTTACTCGCAACAATATAAACAATAAGCAATAGAAACGCGAATACAAATGAGACATTTACATATTTTTTTATATTTTCATTTACTCGCTCATCTATATCTGGAAGTTCTTCTTTTTTGTACTTACGCTTTTTGTAATACGAATACACCATCAAAAATACAATTGCTAAAACGTTACTCACTACGAGCGGTAAAATTGGTATAGCCGGATTCATACTATGAACTACAATGTCTCCCAAAAACAATCCAAAAGTCGCACCGATAAATAACTTTTTAGTATCGTTCATTTTTTCTCCCCTTACTCTAGCGTAAATATTTCCTCCACCTTCACCCCAAAATATTTGGCGATTTTTAGGGATAACTCTAGACTCGGGTTATAATGATGGTTTTCAATCGCCACAATCGTCTGCCGCGTCACCTGCATCGCCTTTGCCATTTCAACTTGCGTTATATGATGTTGCTTTCTTAACTCTTTTATTTTATTTTTCACACCCATAGGCTCCACCTTCGAAAGTAAAGATATCTTTACTTTAATTATAAATATTTTCCAGTTATAAGTGAAGATATCTTTACAAATTTTAGAAAAACGTTTCACTGATCACCTTCTCTAACAAAGTACAAGCGTAATTAAATTTATATCAGCTATTTTTTTAATATATCGACACCCGTAGCACTATAAACATAAAAAAAGCTGTCCAAAAATATCTTTTGGAACAGCTTCTTCGTCCTACTACATAAATCCTAATGCATATACAAGAACGTATCCAAGAATAGAAAGGAAAACCGAGCCGATCAGCCCCGCCACGAATGCCTTACTTCCTAACTTACGGAACGTTTTAAACTCTACATTTAAACCAAGCCCCGCCATCGCCATTGCAATAAGCATGTAAGCAAGAACAACGATGTATCCGGCAACAACTTCTGGTATAACCCCGAGCGAATGCACTGCACTCATCGCTAAAAATCCGAAGATGAACCACGGAATTGGAAGGTCACGCCACGATTTTTTTTCCTCGCTACCTTCACTCTTACCAAACCATAATCCAATTAAAATCGCTACTGGCACAAGCATTGCAACGCGCGTTAATTTCACGATAACTGCGATGTCTACAGCCGTACTTCCTCCTGGCGCCGCAGCTGCGATGACATGAGCGATTTCGTGCAGCGTCGCACCTGAGAATACACCGTAACCGTACGGTGAGAAGCCAAGCACTGGGTATAATAGCGTATAAATAAGTGTAAATATTGTACCTAAAATTGCAATAATTGCTGCCCCAACTGCCGTTTCTTCATCCTTCGCTTTCACTTGTGGTGCAATTGCCACGACCGCAGCCGCGCCGCAAATTGCTGTTCCGCACGCTGTTAAAATTCCGAGTTTCTTTTCTACCTTAAATACTTTCGTTAGCCCATATACAACGAAAATCGTAAATGTAATAACAGCGGCAGCGATGACCAATACTTTCGGCCCTGCCTTCGCAATATCAACAAGATTTAACCGCATTCCAAGTAAGATAATCCCAAAGCGCAGCAACTTCTTACTCGCAAAGTTCGTTCCAGCTATCGCTTCTTGTGGAACTCCAATGACTGCGCGCCAAACCATCCCAATTAGAATAGCAATTACTAATTGTCCCATAATATTTAAAAATGGAAGCTCTGCTAAATATTTCGCGGCAATTGCGATTAATAACGTAATCCCAATACCTTGCGAAAATCCAAAGCCCTTCTTCTTTTGTATAACAAGTGTTTGTTCCACTTTGTACCACTCCAATAATCGTATTGGAACATGCATGTTCTTTCTACTTATATTATAAGAGAGTTTCTATAATAAGTTTAATATCAATATTGAATCTCTATCATCAGAAATACTTATGATAAGATGATAGAAAAAGAAAGGAGCCCATTACATGAACGTAGACATTTTAAAAATATTTGTTACTGTCGTTGAACAGAAGCATTTCTCCCGTGCAGCAGAATTATTAAACCTTTCACAGCCTGGCGTAAGTATGCATATACGCAACTTAGAAAACGAATTTGGCACTACACTTATTCAGCGCTCTCCGAAGCACGTTCAAGTGACGGAAGCTGGAAACATATTATATATACACGCAAAACAAATGCTCTCTCTTTATGAAGATGCTAAGCAAGAAATTAACGAGCTACATAACGTTGTAACAGGAACTCTTCGCATCGGTGCTAGTTTCACAATTGGCGAATACTTACTTCCAAAAATACTGGCTAACTATGCGAATGAAAATCCACACGTTGAAGTTCATACCTTTATCTCAAATACAGAAGACGTTTTGCAAAGCCTTCGCTCTAATCAAATCGATATCGGCTTAGTCGAAGGGCAAGTCGTATACGCCGACGTGGACGTTGAAACGTTTATGCAAGATGAAATGAAGCTCGTCGTCCCGCCAAATCATCCACTGCTCCGCACAAATGAAATAAATGAAAGCACACTCCAAGATCAAGTATGGGTATTAAGAGAAAGTGGTTCTGGAACACGCGCTTATAGTGACCGCTTTATTCATCAACACCATTTAAAATTGAAGCGCTTCTTTACATTCAGTAGTATCCAAAGCGTGAAAGAAGCAGTTAGTGCCGGGCTTGGCATCGCTATACTTTCTGATTGGACTGTACGGAAAGAGTTACTGGCAAAAGAGCTATTCCACGTCGAAGTTCCAAATGAACAACTCATCCGTCCATTCTCCATCGTGCGCGGCAAATACTTCATCCCGTCTAAAGCTATTCAGGTGTTTTTAAATTATGTAGACTCTTTTGCGAAAAAACAGCATTGACCTTCACATTAGTGTGAAGGTTTACAATACATGTACAAGGGGTGAAACACATTGCGAATTGGAGAGTTATCAAAAGAAACCGGGGTTAGCGAAAGATCACTAAGACATTATGAAGAAAAGGGATTACTCCCTTCTAAGCGCCTCGCAAATGGCTACCGTGACTTTGATGAAAGTGCCATCGAAAAAGTGGAGCTTATTCAAATGTACTTACAAATTGGCTTAAATTTAGAAGAGACGGCAAGGATGCTGCGCTGCCTCGAAATAGAGCCGCACCTGTACGAAAATCCTTGCAGCAGTATCCTTACGCTTTATGAAGATAAACTTAATGAAGTAACGAAGCAAATCTCATTACTTTCTAGCATTCAAACGAATTTGCAAAAACACGTTTCACTCCTAAAGCAAACAAAAGAAAAGGGATGATTACATGTTTGTTATACATGGCAGTTCAAGACAAAACGGAAATACAGAAGCTTTAACACATATGGTGATTGATGGAATTGAAACAGAACAAATTTACTTGCGTGATCATATCGTCCACCCAATCATAGATCAGCGCCATGATGCAGAAGGATTCCAACCTGTAAATGATGACTACGAGCAGTTAATCGAGCGTATGTTAGAGCACGACACAATTATCTTTGCTACACCGCTATACTGGTATGGAATGAGCGGTCATATGAAAAACTTCGTCGATCGCTGGTCACAAAGCTTGCGTGATACATCTCTTCATTTCAAAGAAAAAATGAAAGGTAAAAAAATGTACGTTGTCATCGTTGGCGGAGACAATCCAAAGCTGAAAGCATTACCGCTTATTGCTCAGTTCCAATATATCTTTGATTTTGTTGGTTCATCATTTGAAGGGTATGTTATTGGGGATGCGAATGGATTGGATGAAATCAAAAATGATGCTGAGGCTCTAGCAAAAGTACAATTGTATAATAATAAGTTCAAAAATAGTAAATAGAAATAAGTTTGACAAACCATTTTGTATGCGCATACAATAAAAGTAACATTATGAAAGGAAGGTACTTTGACCAATGAAGTTCTAATTCTCTTATTTATTTCATCCATCACAAATAGTGAACAAAAAATGATGAAAACTAGCAGGGGATTAGTCTGTCCATTTGTCGATACTTTCTTTCGAAACGATCATGTAAAAAAATCGTTTATTTATGTACGATTTTTTACATGCAAGGGCGACGTTTATCCTCTCTAGTGAAACTAGGGAGGTTTTTTTATGACTATTTTATTCGCACGCAATATTGAAAAGAGCTTTGGTGATCGCACACTATTTACGTTACCGTCACTGGAAATTCAAGCACAGGATCGCATAGGAATTGTCGGAGTCAACGGAGCTGGTAAATCTACGTTATTACAAATATTAAGTAAAGAAATAGAAGCTGACAAAGGCATAGTAACTCATCATAGTTCTATCAGCATCATTCCTCAACTTAGCGAGGAACTACCGGAAACCACTTCTGCTCTCGCAAAAGGAAAATGGAGTATTTCAAACGTTACAGATGCAATGAGCGGTGGTGAACGAATGCGGCTAAAGATTGCTCATGCTCTCGAACAAGATGCAGGAATTTTATTTGCTGATGAACCAACAAGCCACTTAGATATGGTTGGTACAGAGCAATTAGAAAAGGCACTTTTATCTTATAAAGGGTCACTTGTTTTAATATCGCATGATCGTGAATTTCTAGATAATATATGTACAAAAATTATTGAAATTGAAGACGGGACGATTCAAGAGTATAAAGGAAACTATTCCAACTATCGAAAGCAAAAAGAACGTGAACGAACACAAAAACAAGCAGAATATGATCAATATATACAAGAAAAAAATCGTTTAGAGCAATCAATTTCACAAAAAAAGCAACGTGCTTCTAATATGACAAAAATCCCAACTCGATTCAGTTCATCTGAATCTAAACTTTATAAGTTAAGCGGGGCTCATGGCCAAGAACAGGTTAGCAAAGCAGCGAAAGCATTAGAAACACGTCTCGAAAAACTAGAAAAGAAAGAAAAGCCAAAGGAACTTTCTCAGACTCAGTTTGACGTGCAATACCATACACCCATTCATAGTAAAGTGGCAGTACAGTTCAATAAAGCAACAAAGAAAATAGGCGACCGCACACTATTTAAAAATATGAATGGAACCATTGCCCCTGGTGCAAAACTTGCTATTTTAGGTGCAAACGGAAGCGGCAAAACAACTTTGTTCAACATGCTTCTCGCAAACGAGCGTGGCATTCAGCTTTCGAAAAGTTGTAAAATTGGATACTTTGAACAAACACTATCAATTTTAAAAACAGATAAAACCATTTTAGAGAACGTTCTAGAAGAAACCAACTATACAGAAGCATTCGTTCGAACAATACTCGCACGGCTTTTATTCCGCCGTGAAGATGTTCATAAACCTGTACATGTCTTAAGTGGCGGCGAACGAATGAAGGTCGCACTCGCAAAAGTATTTTTAGGAAACTATAATATGCTTCTGCTCGATGAACCGACAAACTATTTAGACTTAGCGACGCAAGAAGAATTAGAAATCATGTTACAAGAATATCCTGGCACAATACTTTTCATTAGCCATGACCGTGCCTTTATTCGCTCTGTTGCAGACCATATTCTACAAGTAGATGAGAGTGAACCAAGAATATTCCACGGTAATTACGAGCAATACACAAAAAGAACCACCGGGGATTCTGTAAACGTAACTGAACAAGAATTATTACGATTACAAACAAAATTAACAGAAATTATCGGCCGAATTTCCATGCCAAATCATCACGATGATATCCCATCTCTCGAACAAGAATACGAAACATTATTAGTTCAAATCCAGAAATGTAAAGAAGCGCTCTAATGTCTTCCCTATATATCGACAGGGCCTTCCGCATTTCCCAAGAAATATTGGAACTTCGACATAGAATAGCATTAATAAAAGTGAAAAAGCCGTGCATCAGCACGGCTTTTTCACTTTAAATACGGACAGCAGTTCCGCTCACTGCAACCATTAGCATTCCTTCGCGAACTACTTCGTAATCCACGTCGATACCAACAATTGCATTCGCATTTTTTTGTCTTGCGAAAGTTTTCATCTCTTCCATTGCAATGTCGCGCGCTTCTTTTAATTTACTTTCATAAGCGCCCGCACGACCGCCGACAACGTCACGGACAGAGGCGAAAAGGTCACGAACGATATTCGCGCCCATAATCGCTTCTCCATTGACGATATCGATATACTCAATAATTTCTTTTCCTTGAATTGTAGACGTTGTTGTTACAATCATGCTTCATAGCCTCCCATATAAGATTTTCACTTACTTATGGTGCACTAATTCAGCAGAAATTATATTTACGAACTGAACTGTGCTTCGTATAACCTGCTGTATCCTCCGCCTTGTTCAATTAATTCATCATGTGAACCTTGTTCTGCAATACCATCTTTATTTACAACGACGATACGATCTGCATTTTTAATCGTTGCAAGTCTGTGAGCAATAACTAATGTTGTACGGCCCACAGATAGTTCAGCAAGTGATTTTTGAATCGCCAGTTCCGTCTCTGTATCTAATGCGGAAGTCGCTTCATCTAATATTAAAATTGGCGGGTTTTTCAAGAACATACGAGCAATCGCTAGACGCTGCTTCTGTCCACCAGAAAGTTTCACCCCACGCTCACCGATAACGGTATCTAAACCGTCTGGTTGTGAGTAAATTAAGTCTTCTAACTGCGCACGTTTTACTGCCTGCCAAATTTCAGCTTCTGACGCCTTTAAGTTTCCGTAAGCGATATTTTCACGAATTGTTCCTGAGAATAAGAACACATCTTGCTGCACAATTCCAATTTGCTTACGAAGTGAAGATAACGTCATATCTTTCGTATCAATACCATCAATTTGAATCGATCCAGACGATTGTTCATAAAAACGTGGTAATAGACTACATAACGTCGTTTTTCCAGCTCCTGATGGTCCTACGAAAGCAACTGTTTCACCTGCATGTATTTTCAAATTAATATCATTTAAAATCGGTTCTTTATTTTCATATCCGAATGTAATGTTGCTATATTGAATATCACCATGTACATGTTTAACTTCCATCGCATCTTTAGAGTCTACAATATCTGGCTCTGTTTCAAGAAGCTCTACATATCTCTTAAAACCAGCGATCCCTTTCGGATAGCTTTCGATTACCGCATTAATTTTTTCAATTGGGCGGAAGAAAATATTCGTTAATAGAACGAATCCGATAAATCCACCGTACGTTAATTCACCTTGCAGAACAAACCATGTACCGCATATTAAGACGAAGAGCGTTACGAGACGCATGAGCATATAACTAATCGATGAATTTAACGCCATAATTTTATACGCCATTAATTTCGTTGTACGGAAACGAGCATTGTTTACAGCAAATTGCTCTTTCTCAAACTTTTCATTTCCGAATGCTTGTACAACACGGATACCGCCAACGTTGTTCTCAATACATGCATTAAAATCAGCAACGTCTGAGAATAAACGTCTAAACGTACCTGTCATTTTTTTATTGAAGTAAAGTGCCAACCACAATAGGAATGGAATAACGAAGAACGTTAATAACGCTAACTTCCAGTTGATCATCATCATAAATGAGAATGCCCCAACTAAAGTCATAACAGCGATAAATAAATCTTCTGGCCCATGGTGAGCAATTTCCCCAATTTCCATTAAGTCGTTTGTAAGACGTGAAATTAAATGACCTGTTTTATTATTGTCAAAAAATCTGAATGATAGCTTTTGAATGTGATCAAATAATTTCTGTCTCATATCCGTTTCAATGTTAACACCAAGCATATGTCCCCAATATGTAACGACATATTGTAAGCCTGCATTTAATATATACACTGCAAGTAAACCGAAACAAGCCCATAAAATAAGCGTCCAGTTTTGTCCTGGCAATAACTTATCAATAAATTGATTTACGATAAGCGGGAAGCCAAGTTCTAGTAACCCTGCGACAACTGCGCAAGAAAAGTCGAGTATAAATAAACCTTTATACGGTTTATAGTAAGAAAAAAATTTACGTAGCATATCTTACCTCCATTTTCCAAAATTAAAAAGACTCACTAAATGATAACCATTATCAAATAATTATTCAAGTTATCCGTCTATGAAACTAAAAAGAATGTTTGCGATGGTTGTCGTTTTTTCCATAAATTCGATATATTTGAATAATCACCGATATAAATTTCATTTACTACTAATCCCGCCCCCACAACCAAAAAGGGTATCACCACAAGGTGATACCCTTTCCTCTATTACATCGCTTCCGAATCCCACTCATGCTCCTGCTGAACAAACACAATTCCTAATTCGTGATGTCCTCCGGCGTATAATGCCGTTTGGGCAAGGCGAAGCTCTCCATTTGTATCTAATACTTCTAATTTACAAAATGCTCCTGTCGTCTTCGTTTGAAGCGCATCATAAAATTCCTCAGCGCTTCTTGGAATGACTCCATTTACTTTCGTAATCACTTCTCCAGGCAGTAAATTCAGCTCCGCCCCAATTGTATTCGGGATTGTATCTAATACAACAAGTCCATCATTACGTGCAGCGAAATACGCCGGTCTCGTCTCATCGGCAATTTTTTCTTGCATGGAAATTGTGAAACGCCCAAGCATTGCGACTCCCATTGCGATAATGGCAAGTACGTGCCACCAATAACTTGCGATTCCTAAAACAAGTACAATTCCTGCTAATCCGTAGACACGCCTTCCTGTAAATAATAAAGCTTCCGTTGGCTCATAACTTCTAATCTTTCTCATAAATCCAATTAAAAATGGAACGAGGAATAGAGAATAGGTATGTGAACCGATTGAAACGACAGGCCACCATGAAATAAACTGCGTTACTGCATCACCTGGTACAAGAATAAAAATAGGAACGATCCATAAACGCTTTGATTCGTGTAAACCAATCTTTAGCCCACGCTTACCCTTCCTAATCTTCGGCGTAGAATATCCTACTGCATTTTTAGAAATCAACAAGCCCTCTACAACGAGCATGACACCTAGTAAAATAGCAAGAGATACAATCGTACTCTCTTCCCCTTCTCCAAGCTGTAAGAAGGAAACTGGTAGCTTAGAAGATACTAGAACGCATACAATTGCGATACTAAATGTATAAGCTGCTGATAAATATCGATACATAGCAGTTAATCCAAATAATAACGTCCAAAGTAAGATGACCCATAAGCTCGCTTTGGAAACGACAAGGCCAAGTCCAATTGTAAGAATAGATACGATTAATCCGTATCCAACTCCCGCAAATAGAGATGTTCGCAGTTCAAACCAAATATCATAAACTTTAAAGGAAAAATCCTTTCGTTCTCGTAACATACGTAAGTATCCAACGAAGATACTACTTATTAAAAATACATAGACAGCAGGGTGTAAGAAAAAACGTCCAACTGCCCGCATTATTTCAAAAATCCATGCCTCCACGAACTCATTCACCACCATTTATATCATTCTTTCTTTTTATATTATCATAACTGGACAAACGTTTGTTTAACACAAAAAAATACAGGCAGCAAACTGCCTGTATTTCTTTTTATTTCGCTTTAATGGGCAGTAAGACCCCCACTGA
>NZ_WIPE01000051.1:0-39716 GCF_009760835.1 Bacillus sp. EE-W1
GGCAGGTGGAGTAAATCAATTAGCAGATGGATCTAATCAAGTAACAACTGGCTTAGGTACTCTAAATGGTGGTCTAAATAAAATGTCAACAGGTTCAACCCAGCTAATCGACGGCGTAAATAAACTAGCAGACGGATCAGGAAAAGTAACAGATGGTCTCGTAAAAGTAAACGATGGTTCAGGTGAACTTGCTGAGAAACTTGGCGAAGGAGCAGAGAAAACTGGTGAAGTAAAAGGGACGGATAAAACGTATGATATGTTTGCAAGTCCTGTAAAAGTGAAGACGGAGAAAATGGCGGAAGTTCCTAACTACGGAACTGGATTTACACCGTATTTCTTATCACTCGGTTTATTTGTTGGGGCATTATTATTATCAATCGTATATCCATTACGTGATACAGTTGGCGTTCCAAAATCAGGATTTAGTTGGTTTATTAGTAAGTTCGGTGTTTTACTATCAGTCGGTATTATTCAAGCGATAGTAGCAGATATTATATTACTATTCGGATTAGGTGTAGAAGTACAAAGTATTCCGTATTTTATACTCTTTAGCATCGTTACAAGTTTAGCGTTTATCGCATTAATTCAATGTTTAGTAACAGCATTCGGTGATGCAGGGCGTTTCATCGCCATCATCACATTAATCATTCAGCTTACAACAAGTGCTGGGACATTCCCACTAGAATTGATTCCGAAGTTTTTACAACCATTCAATGCTTGGTTACCGATGACATACTCTGTATCAGGATTGAAAGCAGTCGTATCAAGTGGAGACTTTAACTTCATGTGGCAAAACGTAGGAATACTCATGATTTTCATCGTGGTATTATCACTTGGAACAATCGCATCCTTAACTTGGATGCACAAACGACAATTTAGAAATATTGCGGAAAACCAATCGATTGAAGCATAGAAAAAAGCACCTTTTCGGTGCTTTTTTATTTTAATGTAGGGTATCTTTTCTGTAGTTTATATATAAACCTTTTTAAAAGCTATAGAGACGAGAGAAAAGGATTTACAACAATTTACAGAGAAAAACTATAATAGAGGAGTTGATATGATGAAAGGAAATCTTACTTATTATTTTATCTTAAATCCGCTAATCATCTTTCTTGTTTACGCCCTTTCACCTATCTTGTTTCATAAAGAAAAATATATAAATATGAAAGATGCACTAGGAATACTTTTAGTTTACTATGTGCTAATTAGCGGGTATTACCTTATGGATGTTATAAGTAAAAGAATGAAGAAGGATAGTAAAGACAAACGATAAATTTTATGGCATAAAAACCGATGGAGGACAACAAAATGACTGAAAGTGAAATGAAATTTCGTGATACGACGATTCGTAACTTTTTCGATAAAGAGGACCGCCTAAAATCGATTCCAGGTCAAAAGAAGAAAAAACTAGTATTGTTGGAGCATTTAATTAGCAAGTTAAACGCTGAAAATCAATATACGGAAAAAGAAATTAATACATTTATAAAACAATATCACGATGATTTCTGTACGATTAGACGTGAGTTTATTGTGCACGGATTTATGGATCGAGAGGATAATATGTACCATATAAACGGGAGAGAAGTTTGGACGAAGTGGGAGGAGTTAAAATAATGAATCAGCAGGGGGAATCCCTGCTGATTATAAGTCCGTGCTAGTCTTACATTTTCTTTGAAGTAAGTCTAGGAACTCTTCAACATTTGAACTTGTAATGTATCCCACTCGTATATATTCATCTTCATAATAAAATATTATTTTTTTATCAAAAATTCTTCGCTTCGTTTCTATGGATTCAATTTTTTTATACTCGAATTCAGCGATTAATGTATTTTTAGATTGTTTATAAAAGAGGAGTCTTCTATTAGTAGCCAGTAGCATACCAGGATACGGGACATTATGTGTAATAATGTAGCCGGTAAGTGAACAATTTAAAGTTGATAAAATTTTTTCTTCTTTATGTAATAGTTGTTTTGCAGCTGTTAAGATTGGATTCATTTTATATATTCCTTTTATATAGATTTAAAGATATTATATCAAAACTAAAGAGACTCCCGATATGTATTATTGCATATTGGCAGTCTCTTTTTAGTGGAAATGTTTACATTTAGTAAACTTTAAGTTCCAGTCGCTCTTTCTGGCGCAGATGATGTGCAAAATGCATAGAAATAAGCTGGAACCATTCTGCTGCATGTAAGTAACCAAGCCCAGGGTGCTGTACCTTACAATCATTTGGAATAGAAGGAAGTGTTGGCTCTATTTTTTTTACAATTGTAATTAATTCTAGAAGCTGTTTCTGTACGTCTTCTTTATTAGCTGGGTTTTCAGGCGTATATCCAGGATGATCTGGTAATTTGATTTTTATGTCTGGGAAAGCTCCCATCATATATACCTTTTCTCCCATATCTGTTTTCCTGTTAGTTACAGAAGGCGCTTCAGTTCTGCATTTTGCGATTGCATCTAACTGCATGCGTGTAGCTGAAATTAAGTGATTATACATTTGACCGAGAGACCATTCCTCATGAGAAGGCTTCATCCTAAATTGTTCTATAGAGTACTTTTCTAATTCCTCTATGTAGTACGTTGCTAACTCTTCAAATTTCTTCATATCACTTACCCTTTTTTATGAAAATGTATTTGTTACTCCCTACTATAAAGAAGTAATGCTGACAACATTATGTCAGTAGTGAAATGCAACAATTAAAGTTTTAACATTTTCTTTGCTTCATCACGGATTTTCTCAGATAGAACGTTTGGTTCAAGTACTTGCACTTGGCTTCCCCAGCTTAATACCCATTGAAATACTTCGTCTATGTTTCTTGATTTCAAAAAGACGTGAAAACCATTTTCTCTATGCTCGTATGAATCTATAAAGAAGTATCGTGATTCAATAATTTTATGTGCAATATGGGCTGGGAATAATAAATGAATCATCACAGTACGGTTGCTTTCAGGCTGATATTCTTGCAAAGAAAAGTCTTCGGGTTTTGTAAAGAATTCTTGTTCTCGCTGTAATTCCTCCATTCGATTTAAGCGGAAATTACGTATTTGTTTTCGAAGTAAACAATGGGCAACGACGTACCAAATTCCAGAAATATTGACTAAGCCGTAAGGATGAACGGTCCGTTTTATTTTTGTAGTTTCTCTTGGTTTACGATAAGAAAAAGAGATAGCCTGTTCTTTTTGGATAGATTCTTGCAACAGGATAAGTTGTTTTTCAAGTTTTTCTTGTTCAGATTGTTTGTGTGAAAATATAGGAGAAAGGAAACGAAAAGTTCCCCGTAATTCCTGGGCTTTCTTTTTTTGATCAGTAGGGAGGACAACCTCAAGTTTCTCTTTTGCCGATTTTGCATGTACAGAAAAAGAAGAAGTGAAAGTTTTCTCGATATAATCACCGCCTAGTAAAAGAGTAACAGCCTCTTCAGGTGTAAGCTGAATAGGTGGTAAGAAATAACCATCCATTAATGAATAACCTTGGCCAGGCATTGAAAAAATAGGAACACCCGATTCATTAAGTGCATCCATATCTCGATAAATAGTTCTTATACTTGTTTCGAATTTTTCGGCTAAGCTTTGTGCTGTAACAGTTTGTCTTCTTTGTAATTCAATTAATATAGCTAACAAACGATCTGTCCGATTCATGAAAATTCCCCTTTATCTTTTATGAATATGCCTACTATAAACTTCTAAAAGTAGTATAAACTCTCCTCCCATTAACAGACTTTTTCCTATGTATAATATTAATATAGTAAAATCATAACAACCCATATTGCAGTTTCCAATAATATACTATATAATCAGTTTAAGAAAACGTTTTCATGCAAAGGGGGAGGATTTCGTGTCGACTATAGAGGACGTGGCGAAATTAGCGGGGTTATCAAGGACAACGGTTTCTAGGGTGATTAATAATCATCCATATGTTTCAGATGAGAAGAAAAAAAGGGTTCAATTAGCAATGAAGCATTTAGGTTTCGTTCCTAATTCTGCGGCGAGAAGGCTTCGTAAACAAAAGACGGAAACAATTGCGGTGCTAGTTCCAAGGATTACAAATCCTTTCTTCAGTAGATTTATTGAAGCAATCGAGATTGCTGCTTCTGAACATAAATATAAACTGATTATTTGTCAAACAAGATATTTACCGGAAAAAGAGATGGAGTATTTACAATTATTATCTACGAAACAAGTAGATGGGATTATTCTATGTTCACTAGAAAATCCTTGGGAAGATGTAGAGCCATACTTACAGCACGGTCCAATCGTGTTATGTAATGAATATATTGAGGAAGCAAATGTTCCAACAGTGAAGTTTGATCATGCGCAAGGAGCATACATAGCTGCTAAGCATGTGTTAGAACAAGGATATCGTAATCTTATTTTTTGCCGTGGTAACGAAACCAAAGTGGTTAGCCAGCAGCGAAAAATGGGCTTTTTACGTGCAATAACTGAGAAGAGCCGCCAAGTAGAAGCGATCGATTTTCTTGAAAACGCTTTCTCTTGGGATGATGGAAAGAGAATATTCCATGAAGTATTAAAGGACAAAAAAAATCCTACCGCGATTTTGGCAGGAGGCGACGAGGTTGCAGCTGGAATTATTTCAGAGGCGAAACGCCATGACTGGAGCATTCCAGATGATCTCGCTGTTATCGGTTTTGATAATCAAATTTTATCACAGATTACAGAGCCAGGTATTACGACAATTGAACAGCCAATCGATGAGATGGCCCGAAAAGTTGTCGACCTGATGATGGATAAAATCCATACGAAAAATTATCGAAAAAAAGAATTGTATGAGTTTGAACTGGAGCTCTTGGTGAAAGGTTCGACGATGAAGAAGGATACGATGTTATTAGCCTAGTAGACTATGTCTGCTAGGTTTTTTTATGTTCACAAACTACTATTCTTCGTGAACGCAATCGTCACATTTGTTATGGTATGCTTCGTGCTGCTCATCAATTTCTTTCCCGCAATGTGCACAAGTTTTCGTCGGTAAATTTCTGAAAAACTCCATTGGTTGATCGATCATGTTAATCCCTCCATTTCCATTTCTTACTATCATTGTATTAGTACAAAAAACAAAAGTCAATAACTGTTTTATAACAAAAGTGAAAAATAATGAAAAAGTTTAGGAAATGGATTATAGTTAACAATGTAGAATGTAAGTGAAACATGCATTCCTACTCGGTTTTAGAAAGGATGGATACATATGAAAATGACTGTTGTCGGCTTTTGGGGCGGCTTTCCAGAAGCGGGAGAAGCAACGTCGGGGTATTTGTTTGAACACGATGGTTTTCGTTTACTTGTAGACTGTGGTAGTGGTGTACTAGCACAGCTTCAAAAATATATAACACCATCTGATATAGATGCAGTTGTACTGTCACACTATCATCACGATCATGTTGCAGACATTGGGGTATTGCAATATGCGAGATTAATTACAAGTGCGACAAAGGGACAACTACCGGAATTACCAATATACGGTCATACGTTTGACGAGAATGGATTCCATTCTTTAACGCATGAACCACATACGAAAGGAATCGCGTACAATCCAGAAGAAACACTTCAAATTGGACCGTTCTCGATTTCATTCTTAAAAACTGTTCATCCTGTTACATGCTTTGCGATGCGTATTACAGCTGGTAGTGACGCTGTAGTATATAGCGCTGATTCAAGTTATATTCCTGAATTCATTCCATTCACAAAAGATGCTAATCTTTTCATTTGTGAGTGTAATATGTATGCACATCAAGAGGCTGCAAAAGCAGGGCATATGAATAGTACAGAAGTGGCAAGTATTGCGAAAGATGCGAATGTAAAAGAACTTTTATTAACGCACTTACCGCATACAGGAAACACATCTGATTTAGTAACAGAAGCAAAACAAATTTTCAGTGGCCATATTACGCTAGCGCATAGTGGTTACATTTGGAACTCATGAGGTGATACGATGTTATTTATTGATAATAAAGGGATTACAGATCCTAGAATAAACTTAGCAATTGAAGAATATTGTGTGAAGAATTTAGATATTAACGAAACATATTTACTGTTCTACATTAACGAACCTTCCATTATCATTGGTAAAAACCAAAACACAGTAGAAGAAATTAATGCAGATTACGTAAAAGAACAAGGAATTCATGTCGTTCGTCGTCTATCAGGTGGAGGTGCAGTATATCATGATTTAGGAAACTTAAACTTCAGCTTTATTACGAAAGATGATGGAGACAGTTTCAGCAACTTCAAAAAATTTACAGAACCTGTAACGAAAGCGCTTGGTAAATTAGGCGTAAATGCAGAACTAAGTGGTCGTAACGACATTTTAGCTGAAGGCAGAAAAATTTCAGGTAACGCGCAGTTCTCAACGAAAGGTCGTATGTTCAGTCACGGTACGTTACTATTTGACTCTGAAATCGATCACGTCGTATCAGCGTTAAAAGTAAAAATGGATAAGATCCAATCAAAAGGAATCAAATCAATCCGTAGCCGTGTTGCGAACATTACAGAGTTCTTAAACGAAAAAATGACGACAGAAGAGTTTAGACAACTTCTTCTAGAAACAATTTTCGAAGGGGAAACAGAAATTCCGACGTACGAATTAACAGAAAATGATTGGAAAGAGATCCATAAACTTTCTGAAGAACGTTACCAAAATTGGGACTGGAACTACGGAAAATCTCCGAAGTTCAACTTACAACATTCACACCGCTTCCCAGTTGGACAAGTTGACGTTCGTCTTGAAGTGAAAAAAGGAACAGTAACAGAATGTAAAATTTACGGTGACTTCTTCGGTTCACTAGATGTCCATGACATTGAAGAGCGTCTAACAGGCGTACAATTTGATAAAGATGCATTCACTGCAGCTTTAGAAGGCGTAGATATTAAACGCTACTTCGGTAATATTACAACAGAAGATTTCTTACATTTATTCTTCTAAAAATAAGGGAGGCTGCCGTAACGGGCAGCCTCTTTATTTTTGCGTAGATTGTCACGTTTTATCGGTAAGTCGATATATTTTAAAAATCGCCGATATAATTTCACTCATCATAAAATCACAGGACATTTGCCTCTCATAAAGGAATATATATATTCAAAAGGAGGCGGATTGAAATGAGAAGGCTAATGTACGTTGCATTACTGCTCAGCTTCGTCATCGGAATGACAGCTTGTAACGATGAAACTTCCTCAAGTCGCACACTTTTAACGATTGGAAAGCCAGGGAAGGATAATGTTATATACTTTACGAATACGGATAATAAACGAAAGATAGCTGATATACAAACTATGTTTCAAAATAAGAAATGGAAAAGAAATGAAGCTTTTAGTACGATGAATAAAACGCCAGATCTTGTCTTGTCAATAGATGAGGCCAATACCGGGTTACCGACATTATATGTAACATTGTTTTTTCATGAACACGGAGCGGATGCAATCAACTTGTATGGGGAGCATACGAGCTTGAATAAAAAGGAACTAGAAAAACTTAGTGAAAAGATGAGTGCATATTATCCTGAAATGATTTTAGCCTTAGTTTCATAATGTGTAGGCGAATAGAATTCCCTTATTTTTCTAAAGTGAATCAACAGGAGGTGATCCTTGTATATGCAGTTAATGGAATATCACTTGCTACTTTAATTTTCTTTTAATATAATTAATTTAGAATTTTTAAATATTCTAAATTTTATAAAGGTGGGGTTTGTGTGAATCTCGTTCAATCTTTGGCTGAAACGGCGAAAAAGAAGGGGGATAAACCGGCTTATATATTTATGGATCAGTCGGTCTCATATGACCAATTAAACAAAATGGTCACAAGGTTTTCTAGCAATTTAGCAGAAATGGGCATTGGAAAAGGGGACAATGTCGCATTAGTTGTTGGAAATTCACCACATTTTTTGGTCGGTTTATACGGAACAATGAAGACTGGAGCAACTGTCATTCCAGTTAATCCAATTTATACAGCAGATGAAATGCATTATATTTTACAAAATGGAGATGTAAAAACAATCATCGTACTCGACGTCCTTCTACCTGTTATACAATCTCTTACAACTAGACTTCCTTCACTTGAAAACATCATCATATGCGAAACCTCATCAGATTTTAACTATACAGAAACCGAAAAAATGAAAACGTTTACGACAATGATAGGGGCTGGAGATTTAACTTATGAAGGCCCGGAACTATATGAGGAAGATGTAGCGGTTATTCTATACACTTCGGGCACAACTGGAAAACCGAAAGGCGCTATGTTAACACATAAAAATCTATATAGTAATGCGAACGATGTGGCGTCTTATTTACAATTTACTGCTGATGATCGCGTCGTTGCGGCACTGCCAATGTTCCACGTGTTCTGCTTAACAGTGGCGGTAAATGCACCGATTGTGAACGGGGCAACCATTTTAATGTTACCGAAATTTAGCCCGAAAGAAGTATTCCGTATTTGTCGCACGTACGAACCAACGATTTTTGCTGGTGTACCGACAATGTACAATTATTTATATTTATTCGAAGAAGCGAGCGCGGAAGATGTGAAGACACTTCGCCTTTGTATTTCAGGTGGTGCGTCAATGCCTGTTGCTCTTCTGCAAAACTTCGAAAAACGTTTTGACGTTATTGTTTCAGAAGGATACGGTTTATCAGAAGCATCACCAGTTACTTGTTTTAACCCGCTAGATCGTCCGCGTAAACCAGGATCAATCGGTACAAATATTTGGCATGTAGAAAACAAAATTGTGAACGAACTTGGGGAAGAAGTACCTGTCGGTGCAGTCGGTGAATTAATTGTTCGCGGGCCTAACGTTATGAAAGGATATTATAACGCACCGGAAGATACAGCAGCGACATTGAAAGACGGCTGGCTGTATACAGGAGACTTAGCGAAAATGGATGAAGAAGGTTACTTCTATATCGTTGATCGTAAAAAAGATATCGTCCTAGTTGGCGGTTATAACGTATACCCTCGTGAAGTAGAGGAAGTATTGTATACACACGAATCCGTAGCAGAAGTTGTCGTAATTGGCGTTCCTGATGAAAACTTAGGAGAAGCAGTACGAGCATACGTCGTCTTGAAACAAGCTAACGTAACAGAAGAGGAACTTATGCATTATTGCACATTACATTTAGCAAAATATAAAGTACCAAAGAGTATCGAGTTTTTAACAGAATTACCAAAGAATACGACAGGTAAATTGTTAAGAAGAGCGTTAAAAGAGAAAGCGATGCAAGTTTAAAAATGGGGGGCAACCATCTTTATGAAGATGGTTGCCTTTGTACTTTTTAGAATTGGCTAAGCTATAACCCCATATATTTAAAACGTAATATGACTAACAAGGAGGAAATATACGTGGAGCAAAAGGAATTACGTTTACGGAGAGTTCAATACCTGATTTGTGACATTATGGATGAAATGAACGCGGAAAGTGAGAAGAAAAACTTAGAAATTTTGCAGCAAGTAATCGATCATCTTTCAGGTGCGATAGGTGATTTAGTTGATCCATCAAGCTCGTATTCTATCGATTATTTAGAACGGAAAGTTCATACGGCACATTATTTACTGTTTAAAAATGAGCGAAAGGCGTACTTATGTAGGAAATAGTATTATTAATTTTATTTGACATTGATAATCATTATCAATATGATAGTTATGTTGGGTATATTCATATAAAAGGAGATGTCGTATTGATAATGATTAAGAAAAAATATGTTAATGCGTTCGTTATAGCAGCAACTTTAGCAGTTCCATTCAGTGGTATTATGGCACCGATTGCGAAAGCAGAAGCGGCAGTAGAAATGAAAGCAAATAGCAAACTAGCGGATGGCACGTATGACGTTATTTTAAAGACTTATAAAGATCAAACGAATGATACATCAGTTGCGTCTACATATTTAAAAAATCCAAAAGTAACCATTCAAGGTGATAAAAAAATCGTTACATTAACAGTTCAAGATAGTAGCTATTTTCAGTATCTTAGAGTAGAAGATCCAAATAAAATAGGGACATTCCATGATGTAAAAGTAATCTCCGAAGATAAAGCGAATAATGGCACGAAAGTTGTTCAATTTGAAATCGGTGAGTTCTCGAAAAAATATAATATGCAAATGCATATATTAATTCCAGCAATTAAATATAATCATAAATATCAACTACAGTTTGAAATCGATGCAAGTGCAATTGAACAGAAACCTAAATTCTCAGATGTCCCGACTTGGGCACAAGAGTCAGTTCAATATTTAGTAGATAAAGAAGCAGTGCACGGTAAGCCAGACGGTACATTTGCTCCGGCTGAAAATATCGATCGTAGTTCAGCTGCAAAAATATTAGCAACTATTTTAGGTTTAGAAATTAATAAAGATGCGAAGCCATCATTCCCTGATGCACAAAACCACTGGGCAACTCCATATATTGCTGCTGTTGAAAAAGCAGGTATTGTAAAAGGTGATGAGAAGGGTAACTTTAATCCGAGCGGGTTAATTAACCGTGCATCAATAGCTTCTATGCTAGTAAATGCATATAAATTAGAAAGAAATGAAAATATGAAACTACCAAAAGAATTTGCTGACTTAAACAATCATTGGGGTGCGAAGTATGCCAATATTTTAATCCAAGAAAACATTTCAGTTGGAACAGATAATGGCTGGGCTCCAGATAAAGCGGTAAGCCGTGCGGAAGCAGCGCAATTTATTGCGAAGGCAGATAAGTTGAAGAAATAAATTAAAACGTATACTAGATTTAGCATAAATAAAAAAGGAAAATTTGAACTCCAAATTTTCCTTTTTGCATTGTTATATATTCCTCCTCATCAATTCCCCAACTTGCGTCGCAACGTACTCAACATCATTATCAATTTCATCCAACACGTAAGATTCCAAAATGCCCATGACAGCTGTTCCTAAAAATTTTAAAACGATGTGTGTATCAATGTTTTTATTTACTGACGTATTTGTGTTTAATTTTTTTTCTAGTTCACCCATGATGAACGTTAGGATTTTTTTCTGAAATGATAATGTGCTGTTGCTTCTAAATAACGATGCGAAAAATGGTTTATGTTCTTTGAAGTATTCAAACCATATGACAGTTCCTTCTATATAGCCTTTTGTTTGTTTTATATCGCATATTTCTCTTAATTGATTTAAATGGTCGTCGACAATTTTATCTAATAAATTGTACTTATCTAGATAGTGTAAGTAAAAAGTTTTTCTTCCGATGTTCGCTTTTTCTGTAATGTTTTTTACTGTAATTTCGTCAAAGCCATCTTCAATTAACATTTCAATAAATGCGGATTGAATGGCGTTTTGTGATTTTATAATTCTTCTATCGATTTTCTCCATATGATGTTCCTCCGTTATTGATACATATATTTCGTTATGTGTGTATTATCACCCAAATGCGTAAATATGGTCATTGAAACAAGTGGTTGCTCGTTTTATTGTAAATATACACGTGAGTATTAACTCTCACAAGTTTAAATTTATAATAAAGTAAGGGTGGTTTTATATATATCAGTTACGAAGAGAAATGTCCGTTTTTATGCAAGAGGATTACAAGTTTCTATAAAGAAAATCTGTAAAAGTAATTTTGTTTTGAATTGCACCTCTAATTGTTAGATTTGCATCTAGCGGTTAGAGGTTTTTATTGTGAAGATTGCTGTGCTTAATATTTACGTTAAACGTGCATAACAAGATATAATAGAAGAAATCAAGAAGGAGGCTGACTGTGAAAAATCTTCGTTATTTCAATATATTTACTATGTTAATTGTATACACACTACTCATGTTTTACATCGGCTGGAACGGTTGGGTTTGGCTTCATGCGGTGTTTGGCTGGGAATCTTGGGGATATTACGCTTTCGTAGTCGGATTTATTTCATATGCGTACATTCTCGTGCAAGTGTTTAAGTTCTTGCCATTTCTACGAACGATAGGCTCAATTTGGTTTGCGGTCATACAATATGCGCTTATGCTGTTGCCGTTAGCAAATATTACGGTCTTTCTTTTACAGTTTTCAGTGGAGAAAGAAGCGGCAATTATTTGGACAGGAACGGCCGTGTTACTTGCATTTATCTTTATTTTTGCATATGGAGTATTCAACGCATATAGCCCAGTAGTTAGAAAGTACGAGGTGCACATACCAAAAAAAGTAGAGGGACGTAAAAGCTTACGCATCGCGATGGCTTCTGATATGCATTTCGGTAAATTATCTGGTGTTTCGCATTTAAAAAGACTTGTCCGCCATGTAAATGAGATGGAGCCTGATATTATTTTACTGCCAGGTGATATTATTGATGATCATCCAGGTGTGTTCATTCAAAAAAATATGGGACCAATTATGAAGCAAATGAAAGCTCCATTAGGCGTATATGGTGTGTTAGGAAACCACGAATATTACGGACGAGCGGTTCCTGAATTTTTACAAGAGATGGATAAGATTGATATTCGTATTCTGTTAGATGAAGTGATTACAATTGAAGATCAATTTTACCTCGTCGGAAGAAGAGATAAAACAGAGCGAGATCGCCAAAGCTTTGAAAATCTAACGAGTACGGTAGATAAATCCATGCCTGTTATTGCAATGGATCATCAACCATTCGAGTTGAAACAAGCAGCGGAGGCTGGCGTCGATTTACTACTATCCGGCCACACGCACCGCGGACAAATGGCGCCGAATCATATTGTAACGAGAAGAATGTACGAATTAGACTGGGGATACGCACAAAAAGGTGCATTCCACGCGATTGTTTCTTCTGGTTTCGGATTCTGGGGACCACCATTAAGACTGGGAAGTAGATCTGAGATTGTGCAGGTGGAAGTTACGTTTGAATAGGTGTATAAAATAGAGAGCGAATTGCTCTCTATTTTTTCAATAAAAAAAGGGCTCCACATAAGGAGCGCTCAATAAAAATAAATGAATTAAAAGAAATAACAGACATGTATAATATATAACATTTGTAATTATGTATCAATATATTTAGATTTATAATTTATATTGATATCGATTTTATAAAAAAGGTACGATTAGAAGACGCTGCTGAAATAAAGGGGGATTATAAGTGGTTATATCAGATGTTATTTACGGTGAGTTTAAAGTGGATCGAGTAGTAGAAGAATTAATTGTAAGCAATCCTGTGCAAAGACTAAAAGGTATTCATCAAAATGGCGCAAGCTACTTACTAAATGAGAACTGGAATGTAACACGCTTTGATCATTCAGTTGGTGTTATGTTATTAGTGAAAAAACTCGGTGGTTCAGTTGAAGAACAAATTGCAGGTTTACTGCATGACGTATCACATACTGCCTTTTCTCATGTAATTGATTATGTTTTTGATAATAGAAATAAAAGTTATCATGAAGAGATATTTAGTTCTGTCGTGAAAAACTCAGAAATTCCAGCGATTCTTTCGAAGTATGGTTATAACTATGAAGATATTTTATTAGATGATTCGAAATGGACGTTACTCGAAAGGTCAGCACCAGAATTATGTGCAGACCGAGTGGATTATACGTTACGAGATATGTATACATATGGGTATGTTTCTTTAGAAGAAGTTCACAGTTTTTTAGAGGATGTCATTGCTGTAGATGGGAAAATGGTTCTTCAAAGTGTCGAAATGGCAGAATGGTTTACAGAAACGTATTACAAAGAAGTAATTGATTTCTTTATGAAGCCAATGAATATTTACGGAAACGACATGTTAGCGAAAACGCTAAAGTTAGCTCTTCATAAAAGGATTATTCATGCAGATGACTTTCTTCTTGAAGATGATGAGCTTATTTCGAAATTGCAGCAATGTAATGATCCAGAAGTACATGCTTTATTAAGCAAAGTTCATCCGAATGTAAACGTAAAAGAAGATAGAAACGATTATGATTTGTATCAGAAAAATAAAGTCCGTCTCATTGATCCTCCATTATTTCGTGAAGGTGAAGTTGTTCCATCGTCTGCTGTGTCGGAAAAAATAAGACAGATGAGCGAAATTGCTTATGAAAAAGCGGTGAGAGGGATGTATGTGAAAGTGATTTCGGATTAAAAAGGAGAGCATCACTCCTAGATGCTCTCCTTTTTCTCATTAATAATCAAACCAATTCCAAATCTCAATATCTCCAAGAGTCGCATAACGAACGTGCGGCGAGTTTTGTAATTTTAATAACTCTTTCGACGGGCCAGTAATGACCATGCCGTATACTTTGACGCCGTTATTTTTTACATACTGATAGCGCTTATCTAAATTCAGCACTTTTTCAGGAATCCAAGTCGTTTTACTTACAGTTTCTTTATTTATCGAAAGAATACGCATCATTTCGATTACTTCATCTTCTTTTGTGTGTAGTTTTTTTGTTTCATCTTCAGGAAGATTTATATGTTCTCGAAATCCGATAATTTCTCCGCTATGCAAGAGAAAATTTTCTTCATTTATTCTTTCTTGTCCTGTGTCTAAAGCGTACCATACAGGAATTGGCGGCATTTCTTGTGCTTCAAATGCGCTATATAGAATGGATTCTACTTCTTGTAAAGTGTAAACTTTATCGAAGGATATCGCTACTTCTGCAACAGTCCCCTCATGTATCTTTCCAAGTGTATCCCAAAATTTTTTAGATGATTCTTTCAAAGAAGCTTCTTCCTTGATTTTGGGATGAACAAAGGAAACTTTTTTTGAATAGGCTCTGTTTGCCCAAGATTGATTTGTGGCAGTTACAGATGATAAGAAACTACTCATTGTTACTGTACCAATTGGAAATTCTTCTTTGCCGACAGTTTTAACTAAATTCATTTCATTTTCTGTACGGAAAAAGGGTTTAACCTTCGTACTTCCTCCAGTGGAACGACTATTTGGCATTGTCGCTTCTAGTGCGAGTGCTGGAATCTCATTTACTTCAGAAAAGTTTTTCATATTATTCGAATAGAAGTAAAAGGAAGATGCAAAATGACCAACAAAATAGATTGCTATACAAACAGCGAGGACAAAACTAACGGTTTGCCAACGCTGTTTCCATTTTATTTTCCAAAACGGGATTTTAAAATTTTGTGGTGGTAGTCTTTTCTTTATCGGTTCACTCTTCGAAAGTAACTCATCTAAGTAAGCTTCACACTTTTCACATGTTTCAATATGACTTTCTAATTGCACTTGTTCATCATGCGTGAGCGTTCCGTTTTCGTACTTCCCCCATAGTTTTTTAAACTCTGTACAACCCATCCTGATCACTCCTTTATGCTTTTCGTTTCTTTTCGTCCCCTGTATAATTCGATTTTTACTTTCGCTAGTGAGAGACCGGTCATTTCTGCTATTTCCTTATACGAGAATCCGTAGTAATCTCGTAGTAGTAGCACATTTCGTCTTTCAAGGGGAAGAGAAGATAAACTGTCTAACCAACTAGCAATTTCATGTTTTACGAAATAAGAGTGCTCTGTACTTGGTATGTTCGGTAAATGGAATTCTTCAACTGTCGTTGTTTTATATCTTTTTTCTTTTCGATACCAATCAATAAAGGCGTTGTAGGCAATTGTAAATAACCACGGTCTAATTTCTTCTCCTTTATAATAGTCAATATGGACGAGCATTCGGTAAAAGGTTTCTTGCATGAGATCTTCCGCATAGTGGGAATCTCCGGTTAGGGAGAGAAGATAGCGAAATAAAGTGAATCTTGCATATGCTTGGAGTAAATGTCTTCTAATGATTGTTTGCGTTTCACTACATTTCCCTCCCTTCATACATAACAACGAAATACATATAAAAAAGTTACATTTGTTTTTAAAAATATAGTAAAAAACGTCAAGAATTGGATAGGATTCTCTTTTATCATAATACATATAAGGCGGGTGAACAGAGATGGAAAGCTATGAAACACAAATTCAAAGGTCAATTGATTATATTGAGGAAGATGTAATGGAAAAACAGACGCTGCGTAATTTAGCACGCATTGCAGGTTTTTCTGAGTCGCATTTTCATCGTGTATTTCAGGCGTTAGTAGGTGATACAGTAATGGAGTATGTTCGAAAGAGGAGGTTAGCCCGGGCAGCTTATCAACTTTCTCATACGGATGAAAAAGTTATTGATATCGCATTTGAGCATGGCTTTCAATCTCACGAAACGTTCACGAGAGCCTTTAAAAAAATATTTCAAATGACACCGAGTGAATATCGAAAACAAGAAATTGAAACGCCGATGTATTACAGCGTAAATGTAAAACAAAGAAAATTAAATCCGTATTTAGGAGGCATACAAATGGAATATCGTATTGTAAATAAACCAGAATTTTTAATGGCGGGTTATGAACTGAAGACGACAAGTAAAGAAGGGAAAAACCATCAAGACATCCCAGCATTTTGGCAAGAATATTTACAAAAAGACCTTGGAACGACGATTCCGAATCGTAAAGATACGAGCCAATGGGTAGAGCTTGGATTATGTACTGATTTTAATTTAGAAACAGGGGACTTCACTTATATAATTGGAATGGAAGTTACAGGGTTTGAAAATGTGCCAAATGAAGTTGCGAAGCGTACTTTCCCAGCAGCGACATATGCTGTATTTACAACGCCGAAAGTTCCTCATGAAGAAATGGTATCGTCTATTCACCAAACGTGGAATGCAGTATTCTCAGAATGGTTCCCGCATTCAGGATACGAACATTGTGGCGTTAATGAATTTGAACTATACGATGAGCGTTCCCATGCAGATAAAAGTGAGTTCGCTCAAATTGAACTTTGGATACCAGTGAAGAAGAAATAATAGGATAAGAGCGAATCATTGGGAGATGGTTCGCTTTTTTATAAAGAGGGAAAAGGAAAGGGGTTCAAAAATTAGAATGTGTTTGTGTTTGTAGGGAAATAGCTAAAATATGGAGATGACCTTTCATAGTGAGTTGTGAAAGGTTATTTTTACGAGTGGATTGTTAAATTTGTATTGCCTCATCTGTAATACATTTAAAAATGATAAAATAAAGTAGCAATTAAATATTGCGGGTGGAAGGTTATGCCCTTTCTTCATTTTGTGGAGAAAGGAGGTGTAATCGTATGGAATTTCTTTTGCAAATTTTGTTGGAAATCACAAAAACTATAGCTAGAGAAGGTATAGTTATGGGATTTAAGAAATTAACGACAAAAAGGCGCAAAAAGAAGACCACCCGTCTGCCTGCGAAGCGTGGGAAGTCTTCTAAGCGCAAATAAGCTTTAGTTGCAACCTTCCACCTTGCGGTAATTAGTTGCAGTGACGGGGTGTTGGAAGCACCTCGTCTACTTCATTTTATGCAAAACTTAGTTAGTTTATACTTCTATTTATAGTATAACAGTTTAGAAATGTATTTGTTAATAGTTTTATTTTTACTTTGTATAGTAGGAGTAGACTGGTATTGTTGGTTTTTGTCGACAAATCGATATATCTTGAAAATCGCTGATATATTTTGAGTTACGCCGATATATTCAAAAAATCGCTGATATAATTTCGTGTACCGCTGAACTATCGCAATAAGCAAGAATAAAAGGCGAGTAACATAATTTCATTTACCGTTGAATTCTCCTAGAAAAGAAAAAAGAAAAGACGCCAGATAGCGCCTTTCCTACGAATGAAATGGAAACACAAGTATAATTGTCGTACCTTTTCCGAGTTCGCTGTCAATAGAAATTGTTCCGTTATGAGCATGAACGAGCTGTTTTGTAATAGCGAGGCCAAGTCCAGTTCCGATGTTGCTTTCTTCTGTATTTGTTCCTCTGTAATATCGCTCAAATAGAAGCTCTTTCGTTTTATCATCCATTCCTTTTCCATTATCTGAAATAGATAGTGTAAATGAAGTAGCGTTTTGCGAAAGTTTTACGATGACGTTTGTCGTTTCATTATTATGTTTTACAGCGTTTACGAGTAAGTTTTCGATAATACGCTGGAACCATTTTTCTTCAATGAAATATTGAATTTTGTTTGAGCTTGGTACGAATTCAATATTTTGATTTTGAAGTGTTGGGTTATTAATAAATTGTAATAATACTTTTTGAACGAATTGATTCATTTCAATGTTTACGTGCTGCGCAGGAAGACTGTTATTTTTTAATTGATACGTTAAGCTTAAGTCATCAATTAATGTCGTCATATATTGCGATTTCTCTTTCATAACGCTGCCGAATTGTTGAATGTCACGATCAGTCCAGTTGTACTGCTTTGATTCTAGTAATAATGCGTAGCCATAAATAGAGCTAAGTGGCGTTTTTAAATCGTGCGTTAGACCGGTAATCCATTCTTCACGTGTTTGCTGCAGTACTTGCCTCATCGCATCATTTTTTTTGAGTGTAATAGAAAGGTGCTCTAGTGAATTTGTCACATCACTAAATAAGCGGAATGACCATTTTTCTTTACCAGATTGCCGGAACCTGACAGGTTTCCCTTTTTTACTAACAGGTTCTTCGTACTTTCCACCAGCGATGTTTTTAAGCCAGCGCATCGCATGGAGTAACGGTTTTCCAAATTTATTACCGTACCAAATAGAAAGAATGACTAAATAAACAAATACGATAAGAAGGATTAATCCGCATCCGATTAGAAACTTTTTAGTAAATACATCGTCTATTTCATCATCTGGATAGTAGTACTCATTTTTGGCAGTTACAACAAGAAGATGATTGCTATTTGTGTCGTAAAAGCTAGACGTGTTTTCTTTATGATTCCACGGTTCCTTTTCGCTAAGAGCAGCTTGTATGACAGAAAACGTTTTTTTCTTTCCATCTGGATAGGAGAATACTTCTTCGCCATCACTATTAAAGATTTGAAGTGCTGCTTTTTCTTTAGAAAGTAACTGTTTTTCTTCTTCTGTTAATGTGAACGAATCCGTAGATACAGACGGGTGCTCTTTCTGGATTGTTTTCAGTAATACATTGCTTTTTAACATACCGCCGTATATAACAAGTACGTTCTTTTCTTCTAGTTCAATTTCCCAATATGTAAATGTATAAGGGCTTTCTATATGATTCTGTATATACGAGAATAAAAATGTTTTCGTATAAGATGTCGGTACGTCACTCGGCGTATTAAAGTGATAGAGAACTTTTCCATTTTCCTCTACAACTTGAATCCAATCATTTTTTTCTTTAATTAAGTCTTTTACTTCAGCTTTTAACGAAATATCGCCATCTTCTGAAGAGATATATCTTGAAATCATAAAATTATCAGCATCTGGAATATTCGGTTCGTATGAAGTACTCGTAACAAGAAAAATTAAATACGTGAAAGCCGCTACTACAGCAATCAGTAATGTAACTAAAACAAATACGTGTTGCATGATAAACTGAATAATAAGTCGTTTATTAAAGTTCATATCGTCACCCTACTTTGTAAGGAACTTATAGCCAAGTCCGCGAACGGTTTTTATATATTCTGGTTTACTTGGGTCTTGTTCAATTTTTTCACGTAGTTTTCGAATGTGGACCATAACGGTATTATCATCGCCATTATAGGCAGGTGCTCCCCAAACTTTCTCGTATATTTCTTCTTTCGAAAATACGTAATTCGGATTCTCGCAAAAGAAGAGTAATAGCTGAAATAGCTGGGCGGAACATTCGACAACATGTCCATTTACTGTAAGCTCTGCGGAATATCGATCAATTTCAAATCTACCAAAGGAACTGGATTGTGCTTTTTGTTCGTGTGGTACTGCTTGTTTCATATGTCTTCGGAGTTGTGCTTTCATACGAGCTACTACTTCAAGTGGATTAAATGGCTTCGTAATATAATCATCTGCACCGTGTGAAAATCCAGATATTTTATCTAAATCAGATGTTTTAGCTGTGAGGAAGAAGATCGGGCAATCTGTTTTCTGGCGAATGATTGGACAAATATCAAAACCAGATTGTCCAGGAAGCATGACATCTAAAATAATTAAATCGTATTCATTTTGCTGCGTGAGAGATAAAGCTATTTCAGCCGATGTTGCAGTTGTAATATGAGAAAAACCTTCTTTTTCAAGAATGGTAGTTAGTAATTGTAAAATTGCTGTTTCATCATCAACGAGCAAAATATTTGCTTCATACATAAAAATCCCTCCTAATTTCCTCGAATATCATATCATCTTTCGGTAACTTATGGAATTTTTAAGGAAATTTTAAGGTTTTCTTTCTCAAAAAATTAAGAATCAAATGATATGATAAAAGTAACATAGGGGAGGAGATGAGTGTGAATCCGTTTCAAACGATGCGAGTTAGGTATTTTTTAATTGTATTTGCACTATTAACTTTAGTTGCAAGAGTCAGTAATGAATTGATAGAAAATACATTTCATATGCAAAATTCTACTTTTATAAATATTCTTATATTCTATATCTTTCCGATTACATGGATTTTTTTTGAGTATAGAAAACACCGTGTTTCCTTTTCATTATTTATTAATAAAAATGAAACATTTAACCTGGTGCAAGTTTTATACATTGCACTTATGTTAGCCGTGTTTAGTTATGGATATCTTATTTTGTACATGTATAGTTTTGCATGGATTACACCGGAATTTATTATGAACGCATTACGTGAACCGGTTATTGATAGCACAGGGGGATATGTATATCAAATTATTATGGTCGTGTTCATCGCACCAATTATCGGTGAATTTGTTTTTCGCGGATTTTTACTGCAACGTTTCGCAGCAAAATGGGGAACGAGTATAGCAATCATTGTAGTAGCGATGTTGTTTGCGTTGTTACATGTTGATTTCCTAGGCGCAGTAGTATTTAGCGTTGTACTATCAATCGTATATATTCGTACAAATAGCTTACTCATGCCAATTGCTATTCACATGTTAAACAATGCATTTGTAATCGGTGCTTCTTTTCTAATAAATAAAGAAGAGATAATGAGTTTTGCAGATTTCTCAAATTATACGACGTTCTTTCCAGGGCTTCTTATTTTTATAACGGGATTAAACTTAGTACTCATCTTTTTATTTGTTAACCGCAAATATTGGAATAAAGAAATGCCAGCTATATATGTAGAGCAGGAAAAGAGTTTTTCAAACGTAGTGGGGGATAAGTAAGATGAAGAAAACGGTTGAAAAAATATTGAAAGACATGATAGAATCTACGTTTCTTACAGATATTTGTGATAAAAGCGTGTGTCATTAGGTGCAACCTGTAGTAGATACGATCGTGTTTCTAGAGTATTACTTATTTTCTAGTACTCTTTTAAAAGAAAATATTATTTCTCTTCTTATTGTGTTAGGGGTTTTAATACTATTTGGTCTTATTGTAGAAGCGATGATGAAGTGTATCTTCAGAAAAAATGAAGAGAAGTATATGTGGGTTTATAAAGTATTCGAGAAAGTAATGGGGGCTTTCCTTTTGTTTTATAGTATGAAAACTATCATTTACTTTATAGCTTTGAAACATCATTAATTCTAAATTTGAAAGGGATGTATAAAATTATATGAATGAAACAATATCATCAAATAAGTTTTTTTATTTGATTTTGCTTAGTATAGTGCTGATCACGACAGTCAATGTTATTCTTCGCTGGGAGGAAGCTTATTTCTTTATGTATTTAGCACTCCATTTGCTAGGAATATTATGTATAAGCGGTGGAATAGTTGCTGAAAAAAAGAGTGAAGAAAGCATTAATTATATGTGTGTGACCGGTCTCATTTTACTATTAGCTGTGCAAGGTATTATGAAATATAGTTCTTTTTCTTTACAAGATTTTAGTTTATTAATGGATATACTTCCTTAAGGGGGCGCGTTATGTTATGTAAGAAGCAAATAGGATACGTACTAATTTTAGTAGGTTTTTTTACGCTTATTGTAATGACGTTATTTTTTCAAGACTATGAATATATACGCTATATAAAAGGGGCTGGTTTCATATGTTGGGTTGTAAGTATATTTCTTATCCCAGAGTATGAACCGAAGAAAGTGTCTAAAGGTAGGTAAAACTCTTCTATTTGTAGAAGAGTTTTTTTATGTGAATAAAAGGCTCGCGAGCAATTCGCATAATAAGCTTGTTCTAATTTAGCATGTACGAACTTACAATAATAATAGACAGGCAGCATAGAGGAGGGAATAGCGTGAGGAAGGTTATTGGGTGGTCGCTTTTTTTGTACGTTGGGTTTGCGTTGCTTATATATTGGTATTTATTTGGATGGAATCATGAACTGATTCCGGACATGTATAAAGGAACGAGTGCAGATCCAGAAACGTTTATGAATGCGAGAGAGCTTACGCTAAGCCAAGATTATTCGCGCGTGAAAAATTTACTGTATTTTTTAGCGACGCCTCTGGAATGGATTATTTTATTATTTGTACTTGTGCTCGGTGTTTCAAGAAAGTTTGAGAAATGGTCGAAGGAAACGACGAAAATAAGTGTCCTGCAAGTTGCGATTTATTTCTTTTATTTATCACTACTCACAACAGTTCTAGCCCTGCCGATGCAATGGATTAGCCGAAAAGTATCCGTTGATTACGGCATTTCAACGCAAAGTACACAAAGCTGGATAAAAGATCATGTTATCGGTTTTTGGGAAAGTTATGCGACTATGTTAATCGTAGTTACTGTTCTGTTATGGCTTATCCGTAAATTCCCGAAGAGATGGTGGCTAGCGGGATGGGCACTCTCTGTTCCATTTACAATCTTTTTAACATTTATACAGCCGGTCGTTATTGATCCGCTTTATAATGACTTCTCGACGCTGAAAAATAAAGAATTAGAAACGAAAATTTTAGCGATAGCAGAAAAAGCTGATATTCCAGCTAAACATGTATATGAAGTAAATATGTCGGAAAAAACGAATGCATTAAATGCATATGTAACAGGAATTGGCCCTAACGCTCGTATTGTAATGTGGGATACAACACTTAAGCAATTAAAAGATAAAGAGATTTTATTTATAATGGCCCATGAAATAGGGCATTATGTTATGAAACATATATATTGGGGCGTTGCGAGTTATGTGTTGCTATCGTTTATAGGGATGTATCTCATTAGTCGTATTATAAATATGTGTATTCGAAAATGGGGAGATACGCTGCAAATTTCAAAAGTAGCATGTTTTTCAATTTTACCTTTATTTTTCTTAATTTCTTCTGTACTCTCTTTTGCATCACAGCCAGCAACAAACTATGTTTCTCGTATAGAAGAACGAGCAGCAGATCAATACGCTTTAGATATGACGAAAGACGGGAAATCTGGTGTAAAAACGTTTCAATATTTATCAAAGACGAGTTTAAGCCAAGTGAATCCGCCTGCGTTAGTGAAGTTTTTCTTATACACACATCCACCAATTTTCGAAAGAATTCATACGTTTGAACAATATGAGAAACAAAGCAAAAAGAAGTAGCGATTATGCTACTTCTTTTTTAGAGATATAAGTTTTATATTGGGAATATTTATCATTGCTTTTTATTGCGATTTTGTGAATAATAAGCTATAAAATTCTAAAAATCTATATATAAAGGAATAAAGGTGAAAAAATGTATTTTTTAAAAAATTTAAAAGTGAAATATAAATTATTATCGCTTATTTCATTAGCAGTATTGAGCATGGTAATTATGAGCTGCGTAGCAATTAATTCTATTAATAAGATTAAGCATGATACAGAGGTTGTAGTAGATGATTATCAACATTCTGTAGTTTTATTAGAAGGAATGCTTCGTACACAAAATTCACTAGAGTATAACTTACTAGAATTAATTACAGCGTCACCAAATGAGGGGACAAATAAAGAGGGGATTATTGGTAATATTGAAAAGGATCTTGAAAAATATGATTCTTTATTAAAAGAATATGATGATGGCTTCAATTTAAGTAAGCAAGAGGATGAGCTGTTTCAGAAGATGAAGGAATCTTTGCCAAGTTATATGGAGACATATAAGAAGTTGTTTGATAAAGCGAAGGTAACAAATGAATCTCAAATAGTAAACGAATTTCATAAGGAATTAAAACCGAAGGGAGTAGAGTTAGCTAGTTATGCTGTAGATCTAGAAGCGTATGTTTCAAATTTAGCTGACCAAGTATTTAAAGATTCTCAAAAAATGATAGATCGGTCCGTTATTACTTTTATCATTCTTGTAATAGTTACTACAGTCATTATATGTATAGTAAGTTATATTATTAGCAAGCTTATAGTTGCACCTTTACAAACGGTTAGTCGTATGATGGAAAGAGCAAAAGAAGGAGATTTAACTGTACATGGTGAGTATAATGCTAAGGATGAATTAGGTGTATTAGTAAGTGATTTTAACGAAATGATTGCAGGGCTAAGAACAAATATGCAAGAAGTAGAGAATAATATTCAGCTTTTATTCCAACATGCAGACGGAGTAGTATCTGCATCGGAAGTATCTAGTGGTGCAGCGAAGAAAATCACTATAGATATTGAAGAAGTTGCAAATGGCGCAGAGGGCCAAATGCAGGCAATGGAGCAAACTGCGGGTGCGATGGAAGAGTTGACACAAGGAATGCAGAGTATAGTGAATACATCATCCTCTGTAAATGAATTGTCTGCTCAATCAGCATTAGATGCAGAGAGTGGTAACAAATTAATGAAACAAATGATTCAACAGATGGATACAATCCAAAATTCAGTACATAACGGTGTGAAACAAGTAGAGACTATGAAAGAACAATCAGAAGAAATTGTTAAAATCATTGATGTTATGCAAGGTATTACCTCTCAAATTAACTTATTAGCATTAAACGCCGCAATTGAGGCTGCCCGTGCTGGGGAAAGTGGTAGAGGATTTGCAATTGTGGCAGATGAAGTAAGAAAATTAGCAGAACAATCTAGTGATTCTGCAAAACAAATTGAGAAGCTTATTACTCAAGTTATGGGAACAACGAACCATACGGTACATATGATGGGGAAAGTAGATAATGAGGTACAGGCAGGTACACAAGTAGTAATGCATACAGAAAAAGTATTTGGAAAAATTACAGAAAAAGTACAGCAAGTATCTGAGCAAATTCAAACGGTATCTATGTCTACAGATGAAATTGCAGCGAGTAGTGAAGAGATTTCGGCTTCTGCAGAAGACATGGCTCAAATATCCCAAAGATCATCTGACCGCACTGATAGGGTAAAAGAGTCTATTCAACAGCAAGAAAAATCTGTTCAAGAGATCTCGGTTTCAATTGAACATATGCATAATGCAGCAGGAGGATTAAAACAAATAGTTGCCCAATTTACTCTTCAAAAGTAGTAGTATATTTAAGTTTTAATATAGAAAAATTCCATTCAATAAATAAAAAAAATCATCCTATATAACAAAGGATGATTTTTTTATGGGAATTTTGTGCAGTTATCACTTAATATATTCTAATTTTTTACAATTTTCCGATTGTAATATATAATAATACGTAATGTTTTGGAGATTTTTCATTTGTAAAAGATAGTTTATAGGAGGAGAGAAAGGGTGTTCAATAAAAAATCAATGCCGGCTATAAAAATGATCCTTTCGATGTCTATTTTTGGATCAATTGGATTTTTTTCTACTCAAACAGGTTTACCGTCTTTTGAATTAGTATTCGTTCGTTGCATTTGTGCGACTATATTTTTAGCATTATGTTGGCTCGTAACAGGACAGTATAAAAGTGAGAAATGGAATAAAAAAGAAGTAATGCAAATATTAGCATGCGGTGTATTTCTCGTTTTTAACTGGGTATTTTTATTTAAAGCGTTTGAAGTTATGTCGATTACAATTGCGATTTCAGTTTATCATCTTGCACCCATTATCGTATTAATGATTGGTAGTATTGTATTTAAAGAGAGACTTACAGTGTTTGCGGTTATGTCCATTGTCATTTGTTTTATCGGTACAGTTTTAGTAGCTGGAGTAGATGGAAGTCTATCGTTTGAAAAACTGATGTCATCTGGAATGGTATGGGCACTTCTTGCAGCATTATTTTATGCTTTTACCACTTTATTAGGAAAAGGAATTCAGCATACGAGCGCATATGCGATGACATTTTTACAAACATTTTTAGGTATATTTTTATTGCTACCATTCGTAGACTTTGGCAAGTTTCAAGGGTTAACAGAGATGAACTGGATGATGATCACAGCGACAGGTCTTATACATACGGGATTTGTATATTACTTATTTTTTGACAGTTTAAGAGGTTTATCGACGAGATTAATTTCTGTATTAGTGTTTTTAGATCCTGCTGTTGCAATCCTATTAGATACAGTCTTTACCGGATTTAGACCAACTAGTATGCAAGTAGTAGGGATTGTTCTTATATTTGTAGGAATGGCATTTACTTTTCGAAAAACAAAGGACGAAAAAATAGCGGTAAAAGAAAGTTTGTATTCTTAATTGTAAATAATTAGGTGTATTCTATTGAAAATTCCCTTATTTTTTGTACAATATAAAAGGTAGGAAAATAAAGGAAAAGGTAGATGAGAGAGATGAAAAAGCTAGTAAAGATAGCGACATCGTTAACTTTAATGGGAGGAATATTTGTAAGTGCAAATGGTGTGTCTGCAAATACTGATGTTCCCCAAAAATCTGGTCCTAATATTATGATAGAGTTTGATGATGTAACAACAGGTCATTGGGCATATGATGAAATTACGAATTTAGTATATCATCGAATTATGTATGGATATGGAAATGGTAAGTTTGGTGTAGAAGATAATATAACACGTGAACAGGCGGCGGCAGTATTACATCGTGCACTTCATTTAAAAAGAAGTGTGTTTAATGAAAATCCATATGGAGATATTAGTGGGAAATCAACAATGTTTCCTTACGAAATTTTACATTTAACGAATATTGGTATTTTTAAAGGAGACGAAAATGGAAATTTCCGTCCGAAAGATACACTGACTCGTGCAGAATTAGCACAAATTTTAACGAAAGCATATGAGTTGAAAACAAAGCGTCCGCATACATTTACAGATATACGAGAAAACCATTGGGCAAGAGATGCAATTAGCGCATTACAGTCTAATAATGTAGCGGTAGGAACGGGAGATGGCAAGTTCGAGCCTGAAATGCTCGTTACACGTGGGCAATTTGCGAAGTTTTTACAACGAGCAATTGATAATTCTCCAGGGAAAATGGAATAGATAAAGAGAAAGCTCATAATTTGTGGAAGCGGTATCTTCCGCTCATTATGAGCTTTTATTAATAGATAGGTTAATATTGTCGTATGTTGTAGTTAAGTCGATATAATTGCATTTTTTGTCTAGAAAATGAACTCTTAAAATGTGAAGGATTTCTTTTAAAAAAAGTAGAATATTTATATTATAGAAACACCTTTACATGAATACAGGGAAGAAAATTGATTTGCGTACAATTGGGTATAAAAGTTGAAATCGAGAGCGAATTGGCTCTCCTTTAGTAGTGATTCTCACAATAATAGATTTTTTAAATGTAATATATTGCATAACGGGTGCGAAGGCAACATATGTAATATTGGAAAGGATTTCAGTCTATTATTTTCCGTTTTTTAAATGGAGATAAAGGGGAGAGGGCAATGAAGAAGAACATGTTACGTATAATGGCAACGGTAACTATTATGGGCGGCTTGTTTGTAAGTACAAATGTTACAAACGTAAAAGCAGAAGAATATCCAGAAATGATTGTTTTTGATGATGTTCCAGTAAACCACTGGGCATATGACGATATAATGGACGTAGTATACAATAAAGTAATGTTAGGCTATGGAAATGGTAAGTTTGGTGTAGGAGATAATGTAACACGAGAACAAGTAGCAGCAGTACTTTATCGTACATTGAATTTGAAAAAAGAAGGACCTTTAAAAAATCCATACAAAGATATTTCTGAGAGGGCAACAATGTTTTTAGATGAAATTTTAGTATTAACAAAGCATGGTATTTTTGAAGGTGATGAAAAAGGAAACTTTAGACCAGCCGCACCTGTAACACGTGCAGAAATGGCGCAAATTCTTACGAAGGCATTTACATTTGAGGTGAAGAAGAACCATACATTTAAAGATGTACCAAATAATCACTGGGCAAAAAATGCGATCAGTGCACTGCAGTCTAATCATGTCATAGTAGGAACAGGAAATGGGGAATTTGAACCGAATAAAGTTGTAACACGTGAGCAATATGCAACGTTTTTAAATAAAGCTGTTTTTTATTTTCCTGTAAAAGATGAGGATTATGAATGAAAGTTAAAATATAAGGACATTTAAATTATATCGATATAATATAAAGTAATAAAAAAGCGTGGGAATTCCACGCTTTTTTATTGTTTTATATTATTAATAAGTATATAAATTTTCTATTCATAATTTAGTTGTTGGAATTTAGTGGATAAGAAGAGATTGAATAAAGTAACTTTTTCTTGTTTAAATATGAGATTTAGTAACTTTATTATTAATAGAGTGTAAATAAAAGTATATGAAATATAGTTCATAAATTAGACAAAAATCACATGGGAATTGTATTGTTACGCTTTCGTTAATTCTTTATATTAGAAAAAAATATGTTTTTAGGGAGAGAATACTTTGAAGAAAAAAATTTTAAAAGTAGCAACAGCTTTAACAATTATGGGTGGAGTAGCATTTAGTGCTGAGGGGACTACAGCAAAAGCTGAATTAGCTGCAAAGCCACAACAAGCAAGTCAGGCAATCTTTACAGATGTACCAGCAGGACATTGGTCTTATAAAGCAATTCAAACTTTAGCAGAACATGAAATTATGCTTGGTTACGGAAATGGTGTGTTCGGTTTTGGACATAACGTAAATCGTGAACAAGTAGCCGCTTTAATTTATCGCGCACTAGATCTTGATGAAGAATTTGGTGAAGATGAGGTATTAGAAAGCCCATATAATGATATTGTTGATGATAACTCAACGATGTTTCCTTTTGAAGTTTTAGCAGTAACAGAATTAGGTATCTTTACAGGTGACGAGAATGGGAACTTCAGACCAAAAGCTACGTTAACACGTGCAGAAATGGCGCAAGTTCTTACAAGGGCATTTGGATTACAAGTACAAGGAACAGCAAAATTTAAAGATGTACCAAAGGGACATTGGGCAGAAAATGCGATTAATGCAGTAGGTTCAAATGGTATTTCAGTAGGAGATGGAAAGGGTAACTTCGCTCCGAACATGAAAGTAACACGTGAACAATATGCTCAGTTCTTATTTAATTCAATGTTTAAATAAATAATAAAGAAGGAGCCGGTGTTGTATAACACTGGCTTCTTTTTTATATGTAATGCCGGTGGAAGAATATAGTTTTGTAAAAAAAGCAATTAAATTTTCAAAAAAAACTTCCTTTTCTGAAGATTTGTTATATAATATAAAACATAAAATCAAATCTGTTATAAAACAGTTTAAGAAGGGGATGCTAATATGTCGACGCAAACTTCACGGGTTACATTGCCCGGAGAAATGTTACCAGCGTACAACGAAATATTGACACCTGAGGCGCTTAGTTTTTTAAAGGAACTACATGAAAATTTTAATAAGCGCCGCATAGAACTTTTACAAAAGCGTGCGGAGAAACAAAAGAGAATTGATGCAGGAGAGTTTCCGAAGTTTTTAGAAGAAACAAAGCGCATACGTGAAGCGGATTGGACAATTGCTCAATTGCCAAAAGATTTAGAGGATCGCCGCGTAGAGATTACTGGACCAGTGGATAGAAAGATGGTTATTAACGCTTTAAATTCAGGAGCGCATCTTTTTATGGCAGATTTCGAAGATTCGAATTCACCAACTTGGGAAAATGCAATTGAAGGTCAAATAAATTTACGAGATGCAGTGCAGGGAACGATTTCACATAAAAATGAAAACGGAAAAGAATATCGTTTAAATAGTAAAACAGCAGTATTAATTGTGCGTCCAAGAGGATGGCATTTAGAAGAAAAACATATGCAAGTTGATGGGAAGAATATGTCTGGTAGCTTAGTAGATTTCGGACTTTATTTTTTCCATAATGCAAAGGCTCTTTTAGCAAAAGGAAGCGGTCCATACTTTTACTTACCGAAAATGGAAAGCCATTTAGAAGCAAGGTTATGGAATGATGTTTTCGTATTTGCTCAAAAATATATTGGTATTCCAAACGGAACGATCAAAGCGACGGTGTTACTGGAAACGATTCACGCTTCGTTTGAAATGGATGAAATTTTGTATGAGCTTAAAGATCATTCTGCTGGGTTAAATTGCGGAAGATGGGATTATATTTTCAGCTTTCTAAAGAGCTTTCGTAAACATAATAAATTTTTACTTCCAGATAGAGCGCAAGTCACGATGACGGCGCCATTTATGCGCGCGTATTCTTTGAAAGTCATTCAAACGTGTCACCGTCGTAATGCACCAGCTATTGGAGGAATGGCGGCACAAATTCCGATTAAAAACAATCCAGAAGCGAATGAAGCAGCTTTTGAAAAAGTGCGTGCAGATAAGGAGCGCGAAGCTTTAGACGGTCATGATGGGACTTGGGTTGCCCACCCGGGACTTGTACCAGTCGCGATGGAAGTATTTAATCACATTATGAAAACACCGAATCAAATTTTTAGAAAACGTGAAGAAATACATGTTACAGAAAAGGATTTATTAGAAGTACCAGTGGGAACGATTACAGAAAATGGGCTTCGCCTAAATATTAGCGTAGGTATTCAATATATTGCATCTTGGTTAAGCGGACGGGGAGCAGCACCCATTTATAACTTAATGGAAGATGCGGCAACAGCGGAAATTTCTAGGGCACAAGTATGGCAATGGATTCGCCATGAAGGTGGAAAGCTAAATGACGGTCGTAATATTACGCTTGAATTGATGGAAGAGCTAAAAGAAGAAGAACTAGCAAAAATAGAAAGAGAGATTGGTAAAGAAGCCTTTAAAAAAGGGAGATTCCAAGAGGCGACAACGTTGTTTACAACTCTCGTTCGGAATGATGAATTCGTACCATTTTTAACATTACCGGGTTATGAAATTTTATAAAGTGAAAAGGGGATGGAACAAATGAAAAACGAAAGAATTGAGAAATTACAAGAGAGCTGGGAACTAGATAAGCGCTGGAAAGGGATTACACGTCCATATTCGGCAGAAGATGTAATTCGCTTGCGCGGGTCAATTGATATTGAACATACATTAGCGCGCCGCGGTGCTGAAAAGCTTTGGTCATCGCTTCATACGGAAGATTATATTAACGCACTTGGCGCATTAACAGGAAACCAAGCAATGCAACAAGTGAAAGCTGGGCTAAAAGCAATTTATTTAAGTGGATGGCAAGTTGCTGCGGATGCGAACCTTTCTGGACATATGTATCCAGACCAAAGTTTATATCCAGCGAACAGCGTACCTGCTGTAGTAAAACGAATTAATCAAACACTTCAACGTGCGGATCAAATTCAGCATATGGAAGGAAGCGGTGATACAGATTATTTCGTACCGATTGTAGCAGATGCAGAAGCTGGATTTGGCGGACAATTAAACGTATTTGAACTGATGAAAGGTATGATTGAAGCAGGGGCATCAGGTGTGCACTTTGAAGATCAATTATCTTCAGAGAAAAAATGTGGACATTTAGGCGGAAAAGTATTACTACCAACGCAAACAGCGGTGCGTAATTTAATCTCGGCACGCCTTGCAGCAGACGTAATGGGAGTGCCGACAATTATTGTTGCAAGAACAGATGCGGATGCAGCAGATTTAATTACGAGCGATATCGATCCGGTTGATAAAACATTTATTACAGGTGAAAGAACTCCAGAAGGATTTTACCGTACGAAAGCAGGTCTTGATCAAGCAATTGCACGTGGTTTAGCATACGCTCCTTATGCAGATCTCGTTTGGTGCGAAACATCTGAACCGAATTTAGAAGATGCAAAACGATTTGCGGATGCAATTCATAAAGAGCATCCAGGGAAATTGCTTGCATATAACTGTTCACCTTCATTTAATTGGAAACAAAAATTAGATGAAAAAACAATTGCAAGCTTCCAAAAAGAAATCGCATCTTACGGTTATAAGTTCCAGTTCGTAACACTAGCGGGATTCCACTCATTAAACTATGGCATGTTTGAATTGGCACGTGGCTATAAAGAGCGCGGCATGGCAGCATACTCTGAACTACAACAAGCAGAATTCGCAGCAGAAAAACACGGCTACTCTGCAACTCGTCACCAACGCGAAGTAGGAACAGGTTACTTTGATGAAGTAGCTCAAGTTATTACAGGCGGTACTTCATCAACGACAGCGCTAAAAGGATCTACAGAAGAAGCACAGTTTACGAAATAAAAGGAAGGGGCACCTTTTTGAAGGGTGCTCCTTGTTATTTTCGGAACGATTTTTCACATATATCGATTTACTAACAAAAAAGACGATATTATCAAATCCACTCAGCTCTATGATCGCGAATAAACTTCATATCTTTCTCATAATGCTCTAAATGTCCTTCATCAATCATTTTTTGGAAATTCAAGTCGCCTTCTTGTGCTTTTCTTTTCACATATGTACATAATGCTTCTAATCGTAGTAACACTATTCCTAAGTAATCTTCGTCCATATGTTTACCGTAGGACTGGACAAACAATTTCACTCTTTCTTTCATACGGCTAGCATGTTGTGCCGATTCATAATGAACTGCCTCACCCGATTCTGTATAATACACTCTACTTAAAGGTACACAAGTATAAAGCGTATAAGCGATATCCCAAATTCTCGGACCAGGAGCAGCAACATCGAAATCAATAATACCTACTGGTTTCTCGTCATGAAAAATAATGTTATATATAGCAAAATCGTTATGGCAAATAACCTCAATGTCATTTGGAGTAAGATCCATCGGTTGCCATTCATCTGATAAGGGAAAGTCACTTACCGCATCATGATAAAGGCGGAGCATCTTTGCTATTTCCTTTAAAACATCATTAGATCGCATATATTCTTTTAAAGGATAATTCCCAGCGTCTCCTTCAATAAAGGATAAAATCTCTCTATCTTTTTCATCTACACCTAAAAACTTTGGAGCATGATGAAACCCTTTGTTTTCTAAGTGCTGTAATAATGTATGAATTTTTGCACTGCCTGGCTTTAATTCTCGCCGAACAGTATTTTCAGAACGATACACATTTGATACATTTCCCCCTGTAAGCTTTTCTTCGTTGGTGTAGTTTGACATATAATCCCCTCCAATATAACGACTGTACGATTATATTGTAACACTTCAGAACAAGGGATGTAATCGTATTCAAATGATGTATGTGTTCACTTTATAGTGAAATCCGCACATACTAAAATCAATTATTTACGAATGTACAATCAATTTAATTTGTCAGTTATTTTCAAAAAAGATTGTACATTTCATTTTAAGTATGCTATGATGAAGTCAGTTGAATAGTTAAATTAAGCAATCCATATATTATCAAGTGCCGAAAAACGAACGAGAAAAAGTATGTGAGAACTAGTTTATGTTTCGTGTTTGATAATGTGTGGATTCTTTTTTTATACAGGAAGACTAAAATAAATTGTGTTTTCTTTAGGAGGAAATAATTATGGCAGTAACAGGACAAGTAAAATGGTTTAACAACGAAAAAGGATTCGGTTTCATCGAAGTTCCAGGCGAAAACGATGTATTCGTACATTTCTCTGCAATCGAAACTGAAGGTTTCAAATCTCTAGAAGAAGGTCAAAAAGTTAGCTTCGAAATCGAAGATGGTAACCGTGGACCTCAAGCTAAAAACGTAATCAAACTATAATTTTATAGTTCATTATGGAAAAGGATGGCTGCTGCCATCCTTTTTTTGTTGTAATATACGAGCATAATGATTATATTTGGGGGAAAAGTATACAAATGAAGTCATACTCGATGTTCGTAGCGGGAATAAAGAAGATCTACACAATACGATTGAAGAAATCTCATTCGCTCGCTTTAGATGAATAAGAAAAAATAGTCGTTTTTTTGAGGACGAAGAAGAGTAAAAGGCTTTCCAAAATGGAAGGTCTTTTACTCTTCTTTTCCAATCTTTTTCTTTTCGCGTTTCTTACATTCAGAGCATTTCGATTTACGAAAAGGCTTTGCAAAGAATAGTAGAATGAAAAATAAGCCGAATATAATGCTGGATGAGTTTTTCACGATTACAATGCTGCTATTTTTCATTTGAATCGTTGGTTGCATTTCTTTTTCTTCCATAGTGGACCTCCATTTATTGGATTTTACTTTTAATTATAGCAAAGTTAATTGTCGTAATGATGCGAAATGAGGAAGCAGTTGTAAATATTTATTGGTAGTATAAATACATTTTATATAGGTTTTTATTACAAAAACACTATATTGTTATTTTATAATTTAAAAGATGTTTGATAAATGATAAAGTATTGTAAAAAAGCGGAATCTGTAAGCCATTTCCTTTTCATAGGTGCTAGAATTATATATGCAGCTGCTAATATAAATAGAAAAAAGGAGACAGTAGAATATGGAAAGTAAAGTAGAACGCTATGTCGAAAACTATGTGGTAAATAAAAATACAATGGCCTTACTTCCTGTTATTCTAAGTGAAAAGAAAATCGTTACACGAGTTGTTGAGATGGAAGATTCTTTTTTCGTATTTCAAAAGCCCCTAGATATTATAGAAAGAAGTTGCCGCAAGCATGGCTCTAGTTTCTTAGGCAGAAAAGAAGGAACGAAAGAGTTAACTCATATTACACATAAAGCACCGATTGCGATTAGTCCGACAGATCAACTTTATTTTTTTCCCACTTATTCATACTCTAGAAAAGAGTGTGCTTGGTTGTCTCATTTTTATATTGAAAGTAATAAAGAGTCAAAAGATGGAAATGTTATTGTTAGATTTATAAATGGATTTGCTGTGAAATTAGAAATATCAAAAAGCAGTTTTGAAAATCAACTAAATCGTACAGCGAAATTGCGTACTGAATATGAAGATCGTAGAAAAAAACAAGGGAATCCTTGTTTTAAAGAGATTGATAAAACTCAAGAATCTCGATTAAAACCAGCATACGAGAAAGTATATTTTGTGAAAGAAGAGGAAGTTTAAGAGGATGGGGAAAAATCCCCATCTTTTTTATTTGTCAGTTTTTATCGGTAAGTCGATATATTCGAAAAATCACTGATAAAAATCGAGTTGTGGTTGATATATTTGAAAAATCGCTGATAAAATGCGAGTTACAATCGATATATTCAGAAAATCGTCGATATAATTTCAGTTACTGAGGAATTTGCCACTAAAACAAAAGGATCATTTCCAAAATCGCAAAACGTCTTGTCGAATATTGATAGATTATCATAGCATAATAATGAAGGAATTCTCATGGAAGATATGGAAACTTAATAATTACATCTCCATATGTCGTATCTACCATTTCCTCTTTCATATAAGCAATGATACAGTAGAGGTAGTACTTAGAGTAAAGGGGTAAAGTGTAGAATGGATTTTCAGACAATCAAAGAGTATTTTTCACCAGAAAATATGGATCATATTGTTGAAAGTTATAAAGCGTTCGGACCACTTCTCGGTATTGGTTTACCGATGATAGAAGCGTTAATACCGGCATTGCCACTCATCGTATTTGTACTGGCAAATGCTGTTGCATTTGGATTTTGGCTCGGTTTTCTTTATTCTTGGCTTGGATCAGTAATGGGTGCCTTACTTGTCTTTTTCATTATCCGCCATTTTGGACGAAGTCGTTTCTTTTCTTTTGTAAATAAACATGAGAAAGTAAGGAAGGCAATGGGATGGATTGAAAGGAAAGGATTTGCGCCGATTTTCGTCATATTTTGTTTTCCGTTTACACCGTCTGCGCTTATAAACGTTGTCGCTGGTTTATCTCGCATTAGTGTAAAACAGTTCGGGCTTGCGCTTGCGTTCGGAAAGCTTGTGATGATTTTTATTTTAACGTATATCGGTCATGATTTAATGTCATTTATTCATAATCCGGTGAAATCAGTCATTGTAGCAATTGGTATTTTTATTTTATGGTATGTCGGTAAGAAAATCGAAGTAAAGTTAGAACTACATTAAGAATAGTCTTCTTTGTAAAGGAAAGCTTCATTATTAAAGGATAAGGGGAGAAGCGGATGAAGAAAACTTTGAAAAAAGAAGGCATAGAGTGGATACGAACAATTTTAATTGGTGTATTATTAGCTGTATTTTTTCGAACGTTTTTCTTTTCGACGTACGTTGTAGAGGGGAAGTCAATGATGCCGACATTGCAAGATGGTAATATGCTCGTTGTAAATAAGGTGAGTTATCAAGTGGGGGACTTGAACAGGTTTGATGTTGTTGTGTTTCATGCGAATAAAAAAGAGGACTACGTAAAACGAATTATCGGTTTACCTGGAGATCAAATTGAATATAAGCATGATAAACTGTATATAAACGGACAATTCGTGGATGAACCTTATTTAGAAACGTATAAGAAAGAGATAAATGGACGACAACTAACAGGTGATTTTAAACTAGAAGAGTTAACGAAAGAAAAGTCGGTGCCACCTGGCTATATTTTTGTAGTGGGTGATAACCGCCTCGGGAGCTGGGATAGTAGACACTTTGGATTTGTAAAAGCTGATACAGTTGTCGGTAAAGTTGATTTACGATATTGGCCAATTCAAGAGGTGCAAACGAATTTTTCAAAAGGTTGATATAATAGATAGAAGTATAGAAAAAGGCAAACAATTATGTTTGTCTTTTTTACTTTATATTTTTTCAATCTATTGCTAATGAGAATGTTTAGCTGGTATCGTGACCAAGGATAAAAAAATTTTATATCGTTATATAATTGGTAATGATAACTTCTAAAATTTTCATGTTTAATCTGTACTTCTTTGAACGTTTCTACTATTTGTTGGTTAACCTTTTTACTATAAGGTAGACTTACTTTGGAATGAATTTCAATAAAATCGTAATTTGTAATTAGCGAGTAAGATACTTTTTATGAATTAATGATTACTAGATACAATTATTTTTTTATTGTATTATAATTTTTAGGGACCGTATATTAAGCTAGGGAGTGGGGATGTTTGAATATTGAGCCTCTTACGTTATCGAGCAAAGAAGTATATGTATTAACGGGTATATTTGATCATGAAACAATGATTGGAATTGAGAATCCATTTGAAAATTGGTTAGAAGAAGAGATAGATAAAGAATTAGATATAATGTATGACCACTGGAGGGAAAAAGAATTACTCATAATAAAAGAAGACGAAGTATTTTGTGAACAACAACTTGTAGAATATTTTAGTATTTGTCTAACTACAGGTTTTGTTATTGAAGTACAGATAAACAAAAACGACATTAAAGAAAAAAACGTCTTTTATTTTACTGATAAAAAAGTTATACATAACAGAATAACAGATGTTAACGGTGAAAAACAGTGTATATTTAGAGAGTGTGGAATACCTGAGGTAGCATGGCAATTTATATATCAAGCGTTGCAGTCTAAAAATACTTTTCCACATTCGAATTATACATTTAAACTTCCTTGCGCCGTATATGAAAAAGATTTTTTAAATCAATCAGAAAAGGATTTATCGGAATTATTCGGATATTATTCGGATGATGATGTTAAAGAATTAGTGAATATTATATGTGACCGTGAAGAGTTAAATACAATTAAAACTCATTATTATATAAAGGATGCATGGTATACCGATAGTATTCAGTATATGTATAGTCAAAACCAATATTGGCTTATCCAAAAAATACTAGACAGGGGAGAGAAGCAAACGAATGTTATTTGTCTAGATATTTTTGCAATTATCAAAGAAATCAAAAAAATGGTTCTGTACCTTAAATCAATAGGTGGTGAATCAAAATGAGTAAAGAAATTAAAGTTACTCCTGCTCTTTTAAGGGGGTTAGCTTCTAATATAGAGCGTGCAGCTCATGAAGTATTTGAAACACATAAACGTTTGAGTCAGCAATTAATGGATTTACCCTTTCAAGTATCTGGAAGGGATGCTGTATTGAATCAGGCTTTATATGCAGGTTCAATGTTAGAGGGCGTAACGAATGATTTAAAAACTCATAGCAAATCATTAAGAAGTATTGCTGATCGTTTTGAGAAAACTGATCAACAAGAAGTTTCATTAGGAGATTGGAAAATAGATAGTGTTGACTTATTAAGTCCTTTTGGGGGAGGCATTGATGAATGGAAAGAAAACCCTATGGGAGCCGGATTAACCGCATTTGGAACCTTTAAAGATGGTCAAGAGGCATACCAAATTGCTCAAAGGCATAACCAAGGTTTTCGCGCGACACCATATACAAATAATCAAGGAAAACCTATGGTGCGATTTGAAAATCGTACACTTATTAAAGGAAAAGATGGTAATAACGTTATTAGAAGAACAAAGCTACCATTAGAGGAAGCTAAAACAATTGATGAAGTAAAACGTTATGTGTTAAAACCAGGTGCATTATTAAAAGAATCATTATCGTTAAAAAATAACGCATTAGGATATATAAGTACCGGTTTAGATGTCTTTAAAGATACGAAAGAAAATTTGGAAAGTAATGCAAGCAGTAGTAAAATTGTAGGAGACATTGTTGGTGATGTAGCGGTTGGAGTAGGTTCTACTGCTGCTAGTACTTGGGCGGGTGCTGCAGTCGGTACAGCAATTGGAGGACCCATTGGAACTGTGATTGGGGCTGGTGTAGGTTTTACCGCTTCTGTAGTATCTAGCATAATAACGGATGGAATTAAGTTCGATAAAGGGGACTGGAATAATGATGGTGAAAAAGACTCTATAAAAGACCGAATTAAATCTGGAATAGGCTCTGCTTTAGATGAAATCTTTTAATTTTCTATGAGGTGCATAATGGATAAATATAACTTTAAAAATATAGATGATGGCATACGAATATTACTACCATTTGATATAAGAAATATTGTCGGATCCTTTGTATGGTTTATTATGAATTTTTTGTTATTGATTATAATTTTTGTATTTCCACCAATATATAATGTGTATTTTTACTTGGCGCTTCCATTTTTTATAGTATGTAACTTGTGGGGAATTTGGATTTTTATTAACAAACCTAAGCAGCCTCAATTACAACATTTACTATATTCTGGATTTGTTGGAACTAGCATTTCATTTTGTAGTTTTATAGGTGTTCAAAAAATAGCTTACGAGTTAATAGGATTGGCATCACCTTTATTTTTTATTCTATCATTTATAGTATACTGTTTGGTTGTTTATAAATCCGGACAATTGTGGATTAAATATTTTACAGCTCGTTTAATGGGTATAAATGATCAGAAGGTGAAATTTTCAAAAGTCGGTGTTTTTTCAGGTGTAGGCTACATTGTTGGTCAAATTAGTATAGGAATTTTAAGTCAAGATTCTCTAGCGATTTTGCTAATTATCTTACTGTCATTTTTCTCGGTTATTTTCTTGTTTGCGAGTGTCCATGTGTATTTTTATTTTGATTTTAAAAAACATCTTATTACAGGGCATTCAAAAATGAAACAGGTTCAACAAAAATCTAATCTTACAAGAAAGGAAAGGAGAAGGAAATGAATTCACATCTTCTACCTATAGGCTCTATCGTAATCTTAAAAGAAGGAACCAAGAAACTCATGATTTATGGGCGTAAACAACAAGTAGAAACAGATAAAGTGAAAAAATTTGACTATATGGGATGTTTTTACCCAGAGGGCTATATTAGTCCTGATTTTACTTATTTATTTAACCATGACGATATTCAAGAAGTTATATCAAGTGGATATAAAGATGAGGAAGAAAGAGCTTTTCAACAAAAGATATTGTCTAAAGTGGAGTAAGAAATATTACATAGAAAAAGCTGCTTATATGAGCA
>NZ_WIPE01000133.1:0-4136 GCF_009760835.1 Bacillus sp. EE-W1
GATGATGCGGGCATTTATATCGCATTTTCGATGTACCTATTACATACTTAGTTTCTAATAGTTCGTAACCCCGTTCTTCAAACTTCGCTTTTACGACATCAAAAGATAGTCTAGACCGTCCCATCTTAACCCCTCCATTTATAAATAATCGATAATTTCTTCCGTGCTTACTTCTATATGTTCCGGATTCCGAGATAAATGTGCACTTTTCCTACGAATTTCTTCAAGAACTCTCGGTAACAACCTAGATCGCATATACGAATACATAAACGCAAAGTTTAATCCGGGATACTCCCGTGTCGGCTTATAGTCGGCGAAACATGCGTCGATGAATCGTTTTGTTGCTTCCGGTCCATGATCGGCGATGAACGTCTTGAGCATTCGGCCTTCCATCGCATAGCTACGAGTGACGTACGGAATTTTATAACGTTCTTCGTGTTCGTGCTTTAGGTACTCTCGGAAGGTTGTTACGTTCCACTTTTCGATTGGTAGGTTGCGGAAATCTTTCGTTGATATACGGGTCATTTAGCATCACTACCTTTCGTAAGCCCATTCTGACATTTATTCATTTCTCCTAACGCCCACTCTACGTGTTTATTTCCGCGGTCTATTTCCGCTTGTATCTCTTCTTTTGTATGAGATACGATAAACATGTACGCTATCTGACGCTCAATCATTTCGATAATGTCTTTCATTCCGTTCCCTCCTCGTCAAATAATTGCTTATGTAATTCCTCATTAGACGCCTGCCATAAATCCCGTCCGTCTTCCGTTTTAAATACGTTGCGACGAATTAGCGCCTCGATGTAGATTTCTTTCAGTAATAAATCGTGTAACTGCATTGCTCCTCCATTTGTACTAACCGTTAAATATACTTGCTAAATCCTCGATAACTCTCTCAGTATTTGATCGTAGAATTTACGTTAGCTACTTCTTTCTTCTGACGATACAATCTGTCTGTATGTCGAAGTCTCCGTCTAGTTTTCTAATATGATACTTACGCTCATCCAAGCGACTTCTCTTTTCACGAATCACTAACATTTGTTCCTTCGTTTTAGCTTTCGTTTCCTTTAGCGAGTCTAACGCTATCTTAAGTTCCTCCCAACGATCCTTGATTGCGCGTCGTTCTAATCGGACCTCCTTAAGTTTTTTCGCTAAGTGATATCCTCGGACAGAGCTGAACGTTTCTAACTCAACGATATGAAGCAAGTCTATTTGAACGAGTTCTATGTGTTTTAACTGACGTTCAACTTCGTTAAATACTGCTTCTAACGGAACTATCTCTTTGTCCAGATTCGCTAATAGACGTTGTAACCTACCGGCCGTTATATCTTTCATCGTAAACACCTCCTACTAATCACCTTTTGAATTTTTAATAATGCGCTCTATATAAAACTTATTTTTTATAAATTCATTTATACACATTAAACATTTATCAAACCCTTACAACTTCACTTACGCTTGTTGTATCTCATTATCTATTAGCGGCGTTCTTTTATATAAGTAATTACCGCCTAATATATTAATGATGGAAGGGTATTTCGCTAGAAATAGACTTCAAGGTTCTAGTTTTTAATCTTTAGTATAGTTCTTGTAAGTCTAGTTAATATGAGTATAGTTCGTCTGCACTTGGCGACAGGGACTCCATGACAAATTTAACAAGGACTCTCTTCCGTTTTTGTCAACCCCTCGTTAAAATAATCAGGAAGTTCTAATAATATATAGAGATTGGTAGACTGCCCATACTCATCAAACCTTGCTTTTACATCAATAAGCCCTAACTCTTTTAGAGTCCGCAATGATCTACGTACTGTACGTTCTGAGCACCTTGCTCTTTGCGATATTGCTGAAACACTTGGGTATGATTCCTTTGTGTCGTTATTTGCATAAGAACAAAGTACTGCGTATATTAGCTTATCTACTGGTTTCGTAATGAAACGCGTATCATCAATGACCGCTTTTGTTACCATAACGAATTTATTGTGGCGTAAATCAAGAACCCCTGACTTCAACTCTCTTCCTCCATTCATCAAATTGTTGTTTCGTATTATTTCCAAATCCGTATTCAGAATGGAAATTCAAATGACATTTATCACAGAGCGTCAATCCATTTTCCAGGTCAGTTCGTTCTTCCTCGAATAGGTCATAACTATTTAAATGGTGTGCAACTACGTTTTTGCTATTACCACATACTGTACACATGTAGTTATCTCTTTTCTTAACAGATTCGACCCAATTTCCGTAACCGGATATTAATCGTCTACTTACTCTTTCTACATCACTTAGTTGTCCATTGTGAGGTTTATTAGGTTGTGTAATAGCGAACTCATTATCGTATGGTAATTCAAACAAATTACTAATACTTAAACTGTATCGATTGGTAGAAAATTGTTTTCCGTTTAAAACGTTAGTTTCTTTAACAATTAATGGCTCACCATCCCAACGATACTCACACAACTTTTTAATTCGCTTATTTGCACTTTCTCTACTTACGTCTAGTGAATCCGCTATAACGTCTTGTGACGTATAACATTCTCCTACGTTATTCATAAATGAAACTAATACACATAACGTCTGCCACCTCTCATCCCCTAAATCTGAGACAATGCCGGACTCGATAGCATCAGTAGATATTTTTATAAAGGTAGCTTCATCTTGTTTTCCTACCAGAACGAAACACCTCCTAAAATTAAGTAAACACATTACGAATGCCTTATACTATACATGACGCACCGACTCAGGACTTCGCGCACTTTTTCCGAAAAAAAAATAAAATAATTTACGTTTTTCTACTTTTTATACCCCTATACAATTTGTGTCCAAGAGTTTAAAATACTTGATATGGAAGCTATTATTTCAATAGTTAAAGCCTTATGGAGGTTTAATTATGAAAGGTAGCGTATTACAAGATAAAAAAAGAGGAAGTTGGTATTTTTCCTTCGATTTAGGAAAAGACCCATTTACCGGAAAAAGAAGACAAATAAAACGACGTGGTTTTAAAACTGAAAAAGAAGCTGAAGATGCGTTGATTAAAATACAGGCCGAGATGTTAAATGATGAGTTTCTTGATTTGTCGCAAATGTCCTACTCTAAATATCTTGATGAGTGGTTCGAAGAAAGACGTATATATCTTCAGAAGTCCACTTACGAAATCCATTTAATCTACTGCGAGAACGTGATTAAGCCGAGACTAGGACATTTTCAATTACAAAAGATTGAGCCTATTCACATTCAAAAGTTTGTAAATAATCTAGTAAATGAGACAAGCTATTCATCTCACACTGTTCACTTAGTCTTTCGAATAGTAAGCGCATCTCTAAAAAAAGCAAAGACAATGAAGCTCATAAAAGATAATCCAGCGACAGGTACTACTTTACCGAAGAGACCAACGTAAGGAGATGGACGTTTGGTCGTTAGATCAAGTAAATTACTTCATAGCGGAATCCAAGAACATTAAGCGTCTCACACGCATTTATGTTGCGTGTGTAATGGCGTTATTAACCGGTATGCGACAAGGTGAGATTATGGGTTTACGTTGGAGAGATATTGATTTTGATAGGAACGTTATTTACATCAAACAAACTCTAACGCAAGCTGCGGAAATAAAAGTCGGAGCTAAGAACGCTTCTAGTGTACGGTCTATACACATTCCAGAAAAACTCGTTAGTGAATTAAAAATACATCGTAAAATGATTCTGGAAGAGCGTTTATATCACGGTCAAGACTACGAAGATAATGACCTAGTGATTTGCACGCGTACAGGCAAGCCGATGATTCCCCGTAACCTAAGAAAAGAGTTTTACAATTTAACGGAGAAACTCGAGTTACCTAAGATACGGTTCCATGACCTACGACATACTCATGCGACTATGCTGATTCAACAAAACGTTAATGTTAAATTAATTGCTGATCGATTAGGCCATTCCGACATTGAAACGACACTTAATACGTACAGTCACGTTCTTCCTGACATGCAAAAATCGGTATCTGAAAAACTCGATAAAATTATGAATACGTAAGCGATATGTTGCCACGTTTGTGTCCACGCTTAATTTTATGTCCGTTAACCGTCGGTAATACGTGAATTTACGTATACATGTGTCTAAGTGCCTGAAGAAGGTATGGTCGAAGTAGGCG
>NZ_WIPE01000075.1:0-52871 GCF_009760835.1 Bacillus sp. EE-W1
TGGTTTCACTTGCATTTCCTTCTGTGGTTTTACTTGCACTTCCTTCTGTGGTTTTACTTGCACTTCTTTTTGTGTTTGTTGCATAGCAGGTTGCTGTGTAATCGGCGCTGATTGATACGTAACTTCTTCCTCATCCTCTATTCCAAGCGGAGTTGGCGTTGCTGCAAATTCTTTTTGTTGTACTTCTTTTACGTATTGTTTTGGAGGTGATGAACCTGCTCCAGCATGTTGTTTCACGTGAACGCTGTTTGATGGTACTTTAATTTTCATACCTGGCATGATTAAATCTGGATTACTAAGTTGTGTATTTGTATTTTTCAACGTATCAAAATCTACTCCGTACTTTTTCGCAATTTTCCAAAGGGTATCCCCTTTTTGCACGATATGAATTTTCAAATTTTCCCCCTCCTGTATAACTTATCTATAAGTAACAAATCTCATGAAGTAACCCTTTCTAAATAACGCTAACTTCTTTTCACTTGTATCACTTCTTCGATTTTCAATATCATTAGAAGTGGAATAAGCATAAGAAAATCACAATGATTTCTTCAAAACAATGTATGCCCATTTCGTTCTCGTTATGATTATATGCATGAAAAAAAGCAACAGAAATACCGTTGCTTTACACACGCTCTAACATACGATTTAATGCAAGAACCGCTTCTTCAGTCACTTGTTTATCTACGCTAATAACGTTAATTTCTTCTCCTCTTTCTACCGTTTCAAGCACCCATAATAAGTGCGGCAGATCAATTCGATTCATCGTTAAACACGGACACATAAATGGATTAAGTGAAACAATCTCTTTATCTGGATGTTGCTGAATAATTCGGTTCACTAAATTCATCTCTGTACCAATTGCCCATTTACTTCCAGGTGGCGCTGCTTCAATCATATCAATAATATATTTCGTTGATCCTGCGTAATCCGAAGCATCAACGACCTCATAGCAACATTCTGGATGTACAATAATATTCATATCCGGATGATTTTTCCGTACGTTCTCAATGTTTTTCACTGTAAAGTTTTGATGAACCGAACAATGCCCTTTCCATAAAATCACTTGAATTTCTTCTATATCTCCATCGTACTCTAATGAATCTGTATGTGGGTCCCATACTGCCATTTTATCTAATGGGATACCTAAATCGTAAGCTGTATTTCTTCCTAAATGTTGATCCGGTAAAAAGACAAGACGCTCTTTTTGTGTAAACGCCCAAGACACCATTTGTTTTGCATTAGAAGAAGTTACTGTTGCTCCGCCATTACGACCACAAAACGCTTTAATTGCAGCTGTAGAGTTAACATATGTTAACGGAATCATCGTATCTCCAAATAATTTTGCAAGCTCTTTCCATGCCCTTTCTGTTTGTTCAATATCTGCCATATCTGCCATCGAACAACCTGCACGCATATCTGGCAAAATAACGATTTGATCATCTGTCGTTAACATATCTGCTGTTTCTGCCATAAAGTGTACACCGCAAAATACAATATATTTCGCTTCTTTATTGCTCGCTGCAACTTGTGCAAGCTGAAGTGAATCTCCTGCTGCATCAGAAAATTGTACCACTTCATCTTTTTGGTAATGATGTCCTGGAATAAATAGTGTTTTCCCCATTTTTTCTTTAATTTCACGAACACGCTTTTCCATTTCTTCTGTTGTCATCGTGTAATAACGCTCTGGTAACATCGTTTCAATCGGTTGCACTTTTTCTAAAATACTCATATTCCTTTCTCCCCCTCTAAGCCACTTTCCTTACGCCTCAATATTGAAACTAATATCAAGTGCTTTCACTGAATGTGTTAACGCTCCAAGTGAAATATAATCGACCCCTGTTTTTCCATATTTCGATAAATCTTCAATTGTAATGCCTCCTGATGCTTCCGTAACGATGGCACTTGGTACAATCTTTGAAAACTCCCGGATCTCATCTGGCGTACGGTTATCAAACATAATAATATCTGCACCAGCAGCTACAGCCTCTCTCACTTGCTCCTCCGTTTCTGTTTCCACTTCTACTTTCACCATATGTCCTAATTTTTCTTTCACCGATGTAACAGCTTTCGTAATAGAACCAGCAAAAGTAATATGATTGTCTTTAATCATGACACCGTCATATAAACCGAAACGGTGATTAAATCCGCCTCCGCACACGACTGCATACTTATCAAACATGCGTAGCCCTGGCATCGTTTTTCGCGTATCGCAAATACGTGTATGGCCGCTATCTAAAGCAAGAACAGCTTTATGTGTCATCGTAGCTATCCCGCTCATACGCTGGATAACGTTTAATATAACGCGCTCTGCCGTCAATAACGAAGCAATTGGTCCTTGCGCAGTTGCTATTATTTCGCCCTTTTCTACAAGATCTCCATCTTTTTTATGAAGCTCCACTTCAATTTTTTCATCAATTAATTTAAATCCTTCTTCAATTACTAAACGCCCCGCAAAGACACCTGTATCCTTCGCAAGAAACGTTCCTTTTGAAAGTAAATTGTCTGGAAAAATAAGCTGAGATGTTACATCTCTTTCTCCTATATCTTCTAGAAAAAATCGATTTAATGCTTCTTTCACTTTTATCGTGTTCATAGAGCCCCTCTTCCCTTCATCACACAAGTTGTAGTTTTCTTTTCACTCGAACGATCTCTTTTTTTACGCTATTTCTATCTGGATAGTCACTTCGATAATGGCCACCAATACTTTCTTCTCTTTGCAAAGCTGACACGACTATAAGCTCACAGGCTGTTAACATATTAATAAGCGTTATCTCTTCATTTGTAAGAGCATCATGTTGTAATATCATATTTCGAACACCGTACTTACTAAGCCATCTCTTTGCATAAGATAAACTTTTCTCTGTTCGCACAATCCCAACATATTTCATCATGCATTCTTGTATTTCTTCTTTCGCCGGCAAATGATTCAGAACGATAAACTTCTTTTCCTTCCCAGCCACGTTGTTCCAGCTTTCTTTTGTCGCTTTCGTTAAAATATGTTGTCCTATTCTTTTTCCAAACACAAGACCTTCTAATAATGAATTACTTGCTAATCTATTTGCTCCATGAACACCATTACAAGCTACTTCACCGACCGCATATAAATTTGGAATGGACGTCTCCCCATCACAGTTCGTTTTCACGCCGCCCATATGAAAATGAGCACCGGGTACGACTGGAATGCGTTTTTCATTTATATCGACACCATTCTTTTCACACAATGATGATACAGTCGGAAAACGTCCTTCGAAATTTTGAATAGACTCGATATTCAAATACACTTGTTCACCCGCCAAAAGCTGCTCATGAATCGCTCTTGCTACTACATCACGTGGTGCGAGATCGTGATCAGGGTGTATATTCATCATAAAACGCTGCCCTTTTCCATTCATAAGGACAGCTCCTTCACCACGGACAGCTTCAGAGACGAGGCCGCAGCATCGCCCGTTCGCGTATAACATTGTTGGATGAAACTGTACAAACTCTAAATCTACGAGCTCCCCGCCTGCGCGGTACACCATCGCAAGTCCATCACCCGTAATTGTCTTATCGTTAGAAGTAAAGGCGTATAAACCGCCAATCCCACCTGTTGCTAACACCGTATAATCTGCAACGTAACGCTTCAACTTCCCTTCACTAGTTCTTGTTAAAACTCCAACACATTTATCATTTTCTATAATAAAATCGAGCACCATTTCCTGTTCCACTACCGTAACGCGCGGAGCTACTTCTTGAATGAAATGCTCTAATAAATTCTTTCCTGTTGCATCGCCACCTGCATGTAAAATACGACGCTTTCGATGTGCGCCTTCTTTTCCAAGATGAGGACCCGTTTCATCTCCATCAAATTTCATTCCATTTTCAATGAGATTATTCATTTCTTTCGGTCCTTCCTCGACTAAATAACGGACCACATCTTCATTGTTATAATGACATCCTGCTACTAACGTATCTTCAAAATGATCATTTGGATTGTCATATGTTGCAACTGCTGCGGCAATTCCACCTTGCGCCAAATATGTATTATTATTACGATTTGTTTCCTTTGTGATAATAATCACATTCTTTTCGTGACAAATCTCTTTCGCAACACGAAGTGCCGCAACGCCACTTCCAATAATTAAGACATCTGCACTTGGCATAATTGTTGCCTCCTACTTTACACTTTTCAACTGTCTTGACACCTATATTTACATAGTTTTAAAATAATGACAAGAGTTTTTTTATAATTCTTATTTTCAATACCATTTAAAAAATACAAGAAATGTAACTCTTACTAGGGAGAGGAACTTACATGATGATATATCTTGACTATGCAGCTACTACACCTATGAGTGAAGAAGCATTACACACATATATGAAAGCAGCATCGCAATACTTCGGAAATGAACAAAGTTTACATGATATTGGAGGAACAGCCTCTTCTTTATTACAAGTTTGCCGAAAAACATTTGCTGAAATGATTGGCGGAAAGGAACAAGGGGTATTCTTCACAAGCGGCGGCTCGGAATCCAACTACCTTGCGATTCAATCCCTTCTCAATGCTCGAAATAAAAAGCACATTATTACGACACCTATGGAACATGCATCCATTCGAAGTTATTTTCAATCCTTACAATCAGAAGGGTATACAATTACTGAAATTCCTGTTGATGAAGGTGGGCTAATTCATTTAGATGATTTAGAAACAGCCATTACAGAAAATACTGTTCTAGCAAGCATACAACATGGAAACTCTGAAATTGGAACCGTTCAAAACATCACAGAGATCGGGGCACTTTTAAAAAAATATAACGTTTTATTTCATTCAGATTGTGTACAAACATTTGGTAAACTTCCTATCAATGTTTTTGAGATGGGAATTGATAGTCTCTCTGTTTCAGCACATAAAATATACGGACCAAAGGGTGTTGGCGCTTGCTATATAAATCCTCAAGTTCGCTGGGCACAAATATTTCCGGGAACTTCTCATGAAAAAGGATTTCGCCCAGGTACAGTAAACGTTCCTGGCATCGCATCTTTTTTAACAGCTGCTGAGAATATATTAAAAAATCAACAAGAAGAGAGCTTACGTTTTAAAGAGTTACGATCCTACTTTTTAAGACATTTACAAGCGCTTCCTCTAGAAATTCAAGTAGAAGGTCATTCTACTTCTTGTTTACCACATATTGTTGGGGTTACAATAAAAGGAATAGAAGGTCAATATACAATGCTAGAATGTAATCGCCATGGTATTGCCATTTCCACTGGAAGTGCTTGCCAAGTCGGTAAACAAGAACCTTCGAAAACAATGCTTGCAATTGGAAAAACGTATGAAGAGGCAAAACAATATGTTCGCTTCTCTTTCGGACAACAAACAACGAAAGATCAAATTGATACTACTATTCATGCACTACACACAATTGGAAATCAATTTTATAGAGGTGTTAAATCATAATGAAACAAAATGAACAAAAAAAGATTTTAGGTGAAGAAAGACGACAACTTATCCTTCAGTGGCTTCTCGCTGCAAATGAACCGTTATCTGGGAATGAACTATCGAAAAAGACAAATGTAAGTAGACAAGTTATCGTGCAAGATATTTCCTTGCTTAAAGCACGAAACGAACCAATTATTGCGACTGCTCAAGGGTATTTATATTTAAAACCACAAGAGAAACAACAAGCTTTCGAACGCGTAATTGTATGCCAACATAAACCAGCGGAAGTACGTCAAGAACTTACAATGCTTGTTGACCACGGCGTTACGATTAAAGATGTAAAAGTTGAGCATCCTGTATACGGTGACTTAACAGCGTCCATCATGGTAAGTAATCGCTTTGATGTAGAGCAATATTTACAAAAAATTGAAAACACGAATGCTTCCTATCTTTCGCAACTAACAGATGGTATTCACTTACATACAATTGAGGCAGATTCAAAAGAGAAATTAGACGCTGCTTGCGAGGCACTAGATAAAGCAGGATTTCTCGTTTATTAATTCATGTAAAGCACAGAGTTTTTATCATTCTCTGTGCTTTTTTAGTGATATAATATTGTAATCAATTGTAAAGGGGATCAAACATGGGAATTGAACTCGTTCACTTTAGCATTGGCAAACCAAAACAAATGAAATATAGCGAAGATAAAGAAATGATTACTGGTATATGTAAAGAACTTGCAGAAGAAGCTTTTCTCTCAAAAGATGGATTTCGTGGTGATGATGTAGCGGATTTAAAACACCACGGGGGACCTGACCGCGCAGTTTGTGTGTACCCACACGAACATTACGCACTATGGGAAGAAGAATTTCAAACTACGCTTCCAGCTTCCACATTTGGCGAAAACATTACCGTAACAAATATGTTAGAGCGTGATGTTTGCATCGGAGATACATATCAACTAGGTGAAGCAATCATTCAAGTGACACAAGCGAGAGTACCTTGTAGCACAATTTCAAAACGCCTTGGTATTCCTGGCATACTGCCGCGCATTGTAGCAACTGGATTTACTGGTTATCTATGTCGCGTTCTTCAAGAAGGTACTGTACGTAAAGATTCTAAAATTACATTACTAGAACGTCAACCGCGCAATGTTTCTGTTTTGTTCTCTAACGAAATTTATTTTCATAATAGAAAAGATAAAGATGGCATCGAAAAGATTCTTGCTGTTCCAGAACTAGCCGATATTTGGCGTGGGCAGTTAGAGGATCGTCTTGCGAAGTTAAAATAAATAGAATCCCACCATTTATAGGTGGGATTCTATTTATCTATCACAAAATGTATTATCCGATGAAATTATACCAGCAATTAGAAGGGAAATGTCGACAGTTCATCCACCTCTCTTACAACCAATAAGAACAATAACTCCCCAGCACAGTAACAGAAAAACCGAGCGCTTCAAGTTCCATCGTTACGCCTGGCAATAATACATCATCATATGCTTTATCGACATCAATTAAGAAAAAGTAATTTCCTAGTCCTGTTTTCATCGGACGCGATTCGATTTTTGATAGATTTAATTTTCTCCATGCGAAAGCTGATAACACTTGATATAGTGCCCCTGCATAATCAGCAGGTAACGTTATCATAAGCGTCGTTTTCTCTCCGCGGTTTTCTCCGTTATTTGGGAGTATGGCTTTCTTTTTCTTATGGAGCACTAGGAAGCGTGTATGATTGTTTTTGTGCGTATGAATATCACGCCTTACAATTGTTAAACTGTATTTTTCTGCGGCCGCTTCATTTGCAATGGCAGCGATTTTTTCTTCAGGATGTTCTTTCACATATTGCGCAGCTGCACTTGTTGATGTCATATCTCGGACGGTTACCCCTTTTAATTCTTCATTTAAAAACTTATGACATTGTGCAATAGCGTGTGGATGAGAGTGCACTGCATATACTTCTTCCCAAACTTCTGCATACTGCGGATGTACAAGTAAATGTTGCTGAATTGGTACTGTAATTTCTCCTACAATAGAAAGTGGTTGTTCATGTACGAGGTAATCAACTGTTATATTCACTGAACCTTCTATCGCATTTTCTAGTGGTACCACTGCATAATCTACATTTCCATTTGCAGCTGCATCCATACAATCTGGAATCGTTCGATACGGTACATGCTCTGCTTCCGGAAAAAAACGACTCACCGCCATATTTGTAAATGTTGCTTCTGGTCCTAAATATCCTACTCGAATCATCGTCTTTTCCCCTCTTTTTCGTTTTCTTACTGTTATACCATACTTTTTTATATTCTTCTATGTAAATTTCGAATATTAAAAAAAGACTAGCATTCGCTAGTCTAAATGTTTCCTATATTCTCTTTGAGCGAAAAAGAAATACATGATGCATGCAGCGATATAATACAGAATAAACAAACCTACTTTTCTTAATGAACCATCCATAAAAAGCGTATTATGAAACGTATATAACGCAACTGCACTATGCATACTCCCAACTAGAATTGGCGCAAAAAATAACATACATAATTGCCAACGAGAAATTTTCCACACTTCTTCCTTCGTCATTCCAAGCTTAGCAAGTGCCCCGTACTGCTTTCGATCAGATGCAATATTATGAAACCATTTAAAATATACGATACTACATGAAGTAAGAAAGAATAATATACTAATGAATGATCCTATAAATAGAGTAATATCACCGAACGATTTCATATTCACATATAACTCCATATTACTTCGAAATGCATTATCTTTATCTTGTTTCATATGTTTCCGTAAATCTTCATTTAATTCTTTCGTATTTTCGATATTTGGTAATGTATAGCCTCTATATATCATTTTTTCAGAATCAGGAACCTTATTTGCTATACTGTCAAAGTCTTCATCATGCATGACGAAGAACAGACCATTAATGTGCGAAGGATGATGGTTAAATTGAACCCCTTCTTTCTGACCGTTAAATACGAATTGATATGGTTGATTCGTTACTTGCAATTGAATCTCTTTTTGATTATATACATTCGAATTATTGTATTTATTATAATAAACGAGTGTAACTGTTCCTTTTTTAGGATGATACGTTTTCTGTTTTTGTTTTCTTGCCTCTTGATTGTATTCACTTTCTTTAATGAGCGGCGCTACTTCTGTTTCTTCCTTATTGGACTGAAAAGATGCATACACTCCAACAAAACTCATAGATTGAAAGTTATCATACCCATATTGGTGCAATAATTGTTCAACCGTTCCTTCCGCAAAGACTTCGTGAGAAGAAGTACCTTTTTCTATGTAAGAAAATGAGTGCACGCCCCCGTCCCTCCACATATCTTGCATACCAGAAAAATATAAGAACACCGTACCTGTTGCCGTAACTACAAACGTCGTTGCCATTGACATTAGAAAGAAAAAACGACCATTTTCCTTCATTCGATGTGACAATTGATTCACTATAAATAAATACGGATATGTATACATAATCTTTTTATTTCGTTTTATTATTTCTAATATTTGAGCAGTGCCGTGTGTAAAAGAAAAATACGTTCCGAAAAAGACAAGTATAGACACAGGAAAAAAATAGAATGCTATCGTTGGTATAGTCGCTTGTAACGCTAACGCATATCCTATACCTAAGCAAATAAATCCGAATATACAAAGCCGCATTGATGTTTTCTTCTCTTTTCTATCCTTGCGAAATTCTTTTAATAACCGAATGATTTTTATATTCCATATACGCAAAGCACTTATAAAAGATAAGACAACAAATACGACCATATATACAATAAACGTTCCCCCGATTGCTCTCACGTCAAATATGACAGGGAGTTCTTTCGGAAGCCCCAGTAACATACTAAACACCATGAAGAAGAGCTTTAAAAAGATCATACCAAGCCCAATACCGAAAATATTAGCAAATACCCCGATCAATATTTGCTCGGTCATAATTACTCCTATTACGTTAGATTTCGTTGCTCCCATTAACATGTATAATCCTAATTCTTTCTTACGTGCCTCTATGAAAATAGAAGTAGAGTACAAAATAAATATGACAAAAAAAGAAATAATTATAACATTACATATGATAAGTCCCCAGCGTACGTTTTGATACCACATCGTCTCTTGCATATACGGATGTACAATGACAGACATGTATGCAAAAGACGCGAATATTGCAAAGCAACTACTTAAGAAAAACACTTTATAATTACGCCAATTTCCTTTTATATTTTGTAGCGCTAGTTGCCGAATGTTCATCTATCGTCCCCCTATAACTTACTACATAGGCAAAAAGCTAGAGGTTTCTCTAGCTTTGCACGTGTTTCAAATATCCTCTTTGTGCAATCATAAAGTAAATCGCAGAAGCTACAACGTACGTCCCAATTACAATCGCTCCTGATTTCCACAAATCGATATAAAGCATTTTCCCTAACGTATGAAGAGCAAATCCACTATGAATTGCACCGATTAAAATTGGGATAAAGAAGATAACGCCCATTTGTCGAATTGCAATTTTGCGAATTTCTTTATCTGTCATACCGATTCTCTTTAACGATTTAAATTGAATACGATCTTGTTCTTTATCGTTAAACCATTTAAAGTATGTCATACTACAAGCGAAGAAAAAGAACAGCACAGCTACGAAGAAACCGATAAACATCGTAATTGCTCCTGATTCCCTTATATCTTTATAAGCAAGCACTGAGTTGTTTAGTTCCATTTGCTTATCTGGCGCAATTTCATTTTTCAAATCTAACACAAGGTCTTCCGTACTTTTCCAGTCTTCTATATAATAACCGTAATATTTCGTCTTTTCTTCATTTGGTACAAGCTTTGCGTATTTCTCAAAATCTTGATCATTCACAATGAGATATTCACTATCATTAAAAACAGAAAATGGAGTTGGCTCATTTAATTGAACAGACTGCGTTTGGCCGTTCATTTTAAATTCATACGGTTTTGAACGATCTATCTTCATCATGTCGTTCGCTATATCCATTATGACCATCGTTGCACTACCTGGTGCATTATGAACTTCTCTAACTTGCTCTCTCTTTTGTTTACGTACTTCAGCGTTATATTCTTTTTCTGAAACAATCGCCATTGGCACTTCATGTTCACCGTTAAACATCGTGATTTTTTGACTTCCAGGAAGTTTTACGTACGTTACTTCTCGCGCATCTTCAAATCCGTGTTTTTTTATTAATTCTTTTGCTTTTCCTTCTTTTATGACATTATGCGTATTTATTCCCTTTTCCTCGTACGAAATAGCATGCGGGGTACTAGTTGCTGCCTTATAACTCATATCCTCAAAAAATACGTACAGTGTACCAACTGCCGAAGATACAACCGCCGTAATGATAGAAATTACAAATAGAAAACGAGCATTATCTTTCATTTTATAAATAAGATTGCTAAGTACGAACATATTTGGGTATGTATAAAAAGATTTTTTTCTTTTTTGCAATGCTTTTAATACGACTGTACTACCTTGTGTAAACAGTAAATAAGTTCCGCCTATCGTCAGCCCTACAATCGGTAAAAACAGAATGATAAAATTCATAAATGTTACTTGGAAGCTAAGTACATATGCAACAATAATACATCCTATACCAACTACACATAACGATGTAAATGCAAAAGGTTCTACTTTTTGTTTTCTTGCTTCTCTTAATAAATCAATAATTTGCAAGCGCCCTACTGTCCAAACACTAAACAATGATAGGATTAAAAATAGAATAAAGTATACACCTGCTGTAATAAGAATTGCTTTACTATTCCATACGAGTGGAAGTGTTTTATCAATTTTTAGTAATACACTCAGTGCTTGGAAAAATAACTTTGAACAAAGCATGCCAAGCCCAATACCTACTACAATTGCAATACTACCTAACATAAGCTGTTCTAATATAATCATTCGGCCAAGTTGAGATTTTGTTCCACCTATTAATGTTAATAGACCAAACTCTTTTTTTCTTGCTCGTAAAAATGTTGAATTTGCATATAAAATAAAGAGTGCTGAGAAGATGACTACAATATAATTCATCGATTCTAGCCCTTTTGAAATCATCTCTCTCATACTAATATTACCACTTACGACATCTGGATGATAAATAAAGGAAGCATACATGAAAAATACGACAATCGATAAACAGCTACTAATAAGGAAAGCTTTATAATTACGCCAATTTCCTTTTACGTTATTAAGCGCGAGCTGGCGAAAGTTCATGATATTCTCCTCCTAGCATCGCAAGTACGTCCAGAATTTCTTGGAAAAAGGCTTGTTTCGTTCTTCCTTTATGTATTTCTGAGAAAATTTCTCCGTCGCGAATGAAAAGAATACGTTCGCAATAACTCGCTGCTACTGGATCATGCGTTACCATTGCAATTGTCACTTTCTTTTGTTCATGTAAATCTTGCAATGCACTCATTAATGATTTTGCTGACTTCGAATCTAAGTTTCCAGTTGGCTCATCCGCTAAAATTAGCGTAGGTTCATGAATGATCGCTCTCGCTGCTGCTGCACGTTGTTGTTGTCCGCCTGACACTTCATATACTTTTTTATTTAAAATTTCTTCGATGCTTAAAAACTTTGCAATCTCAAGCACTTTCGCATCGATTTCATTTACAGATTTCTTCGCCATTACAAGTGGTAAAATGATATTTTCTTTAATCGATAACGTATCAAGTAAGTTAAAATCCTGGAAGATGAATCCTAAATGTGTACGACGAAACTCCGCTAATTTTGCAGCACGCATTTGATTAATTTCTTCACCATTTACAAGCACATGACCTGAAGTTTGCTTATCAATTGTTGCTAATAAGTTTAAAAGCGTTGTTTTCCCGCTCCCTGAAGGCCCCATAATTCCTACAAATTCGCCTTCTTCTATTTTAAAATTTATATCGTTTAAAGCAGTCGTCGCTACTGAACCTTTTGATTGGTACACTTTTGTTAATCCTTTTACTTCAAGAACACTCATTTCTAGTCCCCCTATGTGTTTTCTTCTTACACTTACTATAAGAAAAATAAGAAAAAGAAACGAGTGATTTCCCTTACAAAACGTTTTGTTATCTTACAGTTTTGTCATTTTTCTCATTAATGTATGATATTCTTCATCTTTTGCAAATTGGAACGTGAATGTTGTCCCTTCCCCTTCAGCCGATTGCACATACATTCCATGATGTAAATTATCGCAAATTTCCTTCGTAATATATAAACCCATTCCAGTCGCTTCTCTCGTTTTACGGCCATTTATTCCCGTAAAGAATGGATCAAATATACGTTTTACATCTTGCTCTGGAATACCAATTCCATTGTCCTTAATATGTAGTAACACCTTTTGATCTTTCTCTTCAATTTGAAATTGAATTTCCTTTTTCTCTGCTTCTGAAATTTTCGTATACTTAATTGCATTTACAACAATTTGCCCTATAGCAATACTTAGCCATTTTCTATCAGATGCAACCATACAAGTATCTTCATCAAACATTACTTTCGGAAATACCGACGATTGAATGAAAGATTTTCGATTTTCATTAATAATACCCCTGATGATATCTATCACATTTACTACTTCTACTTTATAATCTTTCGCAAATTGCTCTAACCTTGCCATATGTAACGCTAAATCTAAACCATTTAGTATACGATTATTTTCTTCACGAATACTTTCAACTGTTGCTCTTGCTTCACGATGCTCTTTACCAAACTTTTGCAATAGCAATTCTATAACCGATACTGGTGTTTTCATTTGATGAATCCATTGGTTCATAAATATCATTTGCTGTTGTTCTTTCGCATGTTGTTTATGAACTTCATTCATATATTGCTGTCTTAATAGCGTAAACGATTCAACAACCATCTCTTGCTCTGACGTATAAGAAGTATCAATAAGTAAAGAGTCGTGTAATGTATTTCCGCTAGCAACATATTTTTCGATTCTTTTTAAAAATACACTTCGTTTTCGATAATCGTAAATGAGGTATACAGTAAATACAACTGTCCCTAATAAAAGCCCATATAACCACGTACTCCAATCAATGGATCTTTTTTCTAAAAGACTTTGCAACTGCAAAACGAGCCCAAATAAACAAAGGCTAATAATATAAGAAAGAAGTAAAGAAAAACGGTCCATGAGGTAATTTTTAACCTTCATGCCCTTCGCCCCACTCTGTAAGAAGCGCATAACCATATCCGCGTTTCGTTACAATCGCATTTTGAATGCCTAGCTCCTCTAGTTTCTTCCTTACGCGTTTTACATTTACGGTTAATGTATTATCATCAACAAAAGCTACCTCGTCCCACAGGGCTTCTAACAGTTCTTCACGCGTTACATATTGATTTGCTTGTTTCATTAAACATTCTAATAAGTAAAATTCATTTTTTGTCAGCTCCGTTTGTTGCCCCTGCCACTCAACAATGTGCTGGGACGGAAATAACAACAGTCCATTTACACCTAAACAATCACTCTCAGCAACAGAGGCATACTCACCATAGCCACGGCGAAGTGCACTTTTCACCTTAGCCATTACAATATCTAAATGGAATGGCTTCGTAATGTAATCATCTCCGCCATTCTCGATCGCCATTACTTGATCCATTTCCCCTGTTCTTGCAGAAACAAAAATAATCGGCGCATTCGATACAGTACGAATTTGACGACACCAATAAAAACCATCAAAATATGGTAAATTAATATCCAGTAATACTAGATGAGGATTTATTTTCACGAACTCATCTTTTATATGACGTAAATCACTTGCTCTAAATGATTGATAGCCATACCTTTCTAAATGCTCCTCTAATATTCCCGCTATTTTTTCATCGTCTTCTACAATTAATATTTTATACATGTTCGTTTTCTCCCCATAAAAAATTCTTCCCAAGCCACTCCTTGTTCTATTATAAATTGAAAATTTAATTAGTGGGTATTTTTTCCTATATGAATCAGACATTTACAATAAAAAAAAAACTGCCATATTTCGGCAGTCTTAATCGATAAATTCAAATTGATATTCAAGAATTTTTACAATATCTCCGTCTACTGCACCACGTGCACGAAGGGCTTCATCAATACCCATTCCACGCATTTGACGAGCAAATCGGCGTACAGATTCATCACGTGAGAAGTCTGTCATTTTGAATGTTTTCTCAATATCATAACCAGAAATAACAAATGTGCCATCACTTTCGCGTGTAATTTCAAAATTAGATTCAGATTCAAATTTGTACATTACACTTGCTTCAGATTCTTCTACATCATCGTACATTGGGAATTCTGGTGTTGTTTCTAATAAGTTCGCTACTTCAAATAGTAAGTCACGTACACCTTGTTTCGTTACAGCTGAGATTGGGAAAATTTTCACTTCGTCTCCCAATTTTTCTTTAAATGCTTGTAAGTTTTCTTCTGCACCTGGCATATCCATTTTGTTTGCAACAACAACTTGTGGACGCTCAGTTAAACGCATATTGTATTCTTTTAGTTCACTATTGATTGTTACATAATCTTCATATGGCTCACGGCCTTCTAAACCAGACATATCGATAACGTGCACGATTACACGTGTACGCTCAATATGACGTAAGAATTGGTGTCCAAGTCCGACGCCGGCATGTGCACCTTCAATTAGTCCAGGAAGGTCAGCCATAACGAAGCTGCGGTTATCACCAGTTTCAACAACACCAAGATTCGGAACGATTGTTGTAAAGTGATACTCTGCAATTTTCGGACGCGCTGATGATACAACAGATAATAATGTAGATTTACCTACACTTGGGAATCCAACAAGTCCAACATCTGCTAGCACTTTAAGTTCTAGCGTGACATCACGTTCTTGACCTGGTTCACCGTTCTCAGCGATTTCTGGCGCTGGGTTCGTCGGTGTTGCGAAACGTGAGTTACCACGACCACCGCGGCCACCCTTTGCGATTACAGCTGTTTGTCCATGCGTTACTAAATCGGCAAGAATTTCACCTGTTTTTTCATCTTTTACTATTGTTCCCGGTGGAACCTTTACGATTAAATCTTCAGATTTACGACCATGCTGACCTTTACTCATTCCATGCTGACCACGATCAGCTTTGAAATGACGTTGGTAGCGGAAGTCCATTAATGTACGTAAGCCTTCCTCAACAACAAAAACAACATCTGCACCTTTACCACCGTCGCCACCTGCTGGGCCACCTTTAGGTACATACTTCTCACGACGATACGCAACCATTCCGTTACCACCGTCGCCGCCTTTTACATATATCTTGACCTGATCTACAAACATTATTTCACCACACTTTTTTCGATTGGTTGTAATATAACTGAGACTTCTTCGTCTCGTACTGTATAAGAAATGGAATACCATTTATTGTTTTGGTTCGCAAGCCAATTCTGTAGTTCTTCTACACTCGTTAGCTTACCACGAAAATCAAAAAAGAAACGAGCATTCTCCGCGTCACATTCAATTGTGATACAAACATAATTTTCAACATATACGTCTAAACTATGCTGAAGTATTAAGAAAAATTGATTCGTCCATATACATACAGTCTCATCTAAGTGAGATAAGTTATGTAATTTCCCTAATACTTCGTACTCCAATAAGCACGGCTGCTGTTTCCAATTATATGTTAAAATCCACTCTGAAAATAAAGGCATTGATAGCCCTATCAGATTGGATTCTTGTCTCGCTTCTTGGACAAAACGATCGATGAGCCTATGAATCTCTTCCACTTTTCCAAGGGAAAGGTTTCCTTTCACCATCTGCATACGATTGAGCCAATCATGTCTTGAATGACGCAATGCATCTATAATTGTCCATTTTTCATTCATTTAGATACCCCTTAATATAGAAAAACTCTAACCTGCACTCAGGTTAGAGTTTTCCGTGAGTTCTTATGCTTCTTGAGCAACAGGATATACGCTCACTTGTTTGCGGTCACGGCCAAGACGCTCAAAGCGTACTACGCCGTCAACTTTCGCGTATAAAGTGTCATCGCCACCACGACCAACGTTAACACCTGGATAAATTTTTGTACCGCGTTGACGGTAAAGAATTGAACCACCTGAAACCGTTTGACCATCTGCGCGTTTAGCACCAAGACGTTTTGACTGAGAGTCACGACCGTTCTTTGTACTACCTACACCTTTCTTAGATGCGAAAAACTGAAGATCTAATCTTAACATACGTTACACCTCCTGCACTTTTTCTATTAAACGGATATACTTTCCGTAATCAAGTTCGATCGTCTTAAGCGAAACAACCAATCCTTCTAAAAGCGTTTGTGCTTTTTCTGCTGCATGAACGTCTAAATCATTAGGCAATTCATACGTTAAGAATCCGCCATCACTTCCGAGTTCAATAGTTGCCTGCACATTACAAAGTTCTTCCACTGCATTTATAGAACCAAACACAACCGCTGTAGTTCCAGCACAGACAAGATCTTGTCCATGTGGCGCATAATCGGCATGTCCAGTCATTTTAAATGATTGGATACTTCCTAATTTCGTGCGACTTATCGTAATTTTAATCATGTTAACCTGGATTAAGCGTTGATAGCTTCAACAACTAGCTTAGTGTAAGGTTGACGATGACCTTGTTTCTTACGATTGTTCTTTTTCGCTTTGTATTTGAAAACGATGATTTTCTTAGCGCGACCTTGTTTTTCAACTTTCGCAGTAACTGTTGCACCTTCTACAACTGGGCTACCAACTTTAACGTTTTCGCCACCAACGAAAAGAACTTTGTCAAAAGTAACAGTTTCACCAGCTTCAACATCTAATTTTTCAATGTAGATTGCTTGACCAGCTTCAACTTTAATTTGTTTTCCACCTGTTTCGATAATTGCGTACATACTTGCACCTCCTCTTAATTACTAAGACTCGCCAAAAACGAGGTAGACATAAATGTCTTTAGGGAACCTGTCTTGTGCGGTTGTAGCATATAGCCGTTTAGGTGCTATAAACTATAACATAAAGATGTTATCATGAATCATAGACGGTTGTCAATAAATGTTCTGCTAACTATTTTTTCCGTTCTACAATTTCTGTTTTACTTCCAAAACGAATAATTGCGTACTTTTCGATCATATCATCTTTGAAATAAATTTCAAATGGAATATTTTTTTGTAATTCTTTTTGCAAAAATTGTTTTTGCAAATTTTTAGGCGCAGCGATTAATACTGCCTCATCCTCTATATTTCCATATGTGATTAGCTCTCTCTCTAACTCATACGCAATTGTTTCATATGACATTACATACCCCGTCGCTTTGCAAGGTACACACTCTTCTAGTAATACGTCGCGTAAAGAATGTTTCTTACGTTTACGTGTCATCTCCAAAATCCCTAACTCTGTAAAACCGAGCACTCTTGTATATGTGCGATCATTTTGCATAGCAGCCATCAGACATTCTCTTACCTTTTCTTTATCTTCTCTTCTTTTCATATTAATAAAATCAATTAATATCATACCACCGATATCACGCAGTCTTAATTGACGTGCAATCTCTTCAGCTGCCACTTCATTTGTACGAAAGACTGTATCTTGTAAATTCTGTTTTCCAGTAAACTTGCCCGTATTCACATCAATTACAGTCATCGTCTCCATTTGTTCCACAATTAAATAAGCACCATTCGGGAGCCACACAATTTTTTGAAGTGCTTTCTCGATCTCACGCTCTATTCCAAAATGGTTAAACATTGAAGATTTTTCATTATAAAAAGATACTTTTTCTTTTCCGACCTTTTCTTCTAATTCTTTTACTATACCTCTTGTATCTACAACTACTTTTTCAATCGTTTCAATCGGATTCTCTTGGAATACACGATCTAAAAAGGTCGCCGGTCGATGAAGTAGTAACGGTGCCTTTCCTTGCCCCTCTTTTCTTTTTAGCTCTTCATATAACTGCTGTAACCTTTGCATTTCAGCTTGTATTTCTTCAATTTCTCCTTTTTCAGAAGCAGAGCGGAAAATATAACCTCCTGTCCCTTCTACCTCAATTTGGAGTAGCTGTTGCCTTCTTTTATTATTTTTTATTTTTCGAGAAACCGCACGCATTTCATCATATGGCATATAAACGACATATTTCCCGGTAAATTCTATGTTTGCCGTCAATTTCGGCCCTTTCGTATCAATTGCCTCTTTCACAACTTGCACGAGTACCGCTTGCCCTTCATGTATACGATAAGAAGATGGTACATCATCGTATGAAAGGTACGCATGTTTTTCTAAACCGATGTTTACAAAAGCTGCGTTCATTCCAGCAATCGTTCTTACGATACGTCCAACATAAATATGCCCAACAATCTCTTGTTCTTCATTTCGTTTCCATAAAAACTCAACAATTTTTTTCTTCTCTTCAATTGCAACGCGTTTTTCCGATCCTGCATAGTTCATATATAACGTTTTCAAAATTCTTTCCTCACTTTATAATCTTCTTTGCTTTTACAATAATAAAAGGTTAGTGCTATCGTCAACACTAACCGATTAATTCTTCAACAGATGAAGTTGTTCGTTTTTCAGTAAAATACGCATAGAGTAATTCATTTTCATCCAATGTGTAATGTTCTTTATATTTTCCATGGACGATAATAGAGTGCTTATACCCTCTACGAAATTTTGTGAATATCTTATATAAATGATCTTCTGATTGCACTTCAATAGGTGCAATCTTTTCAATTCCTCTTTTGTTCCCATAATAACGTTCCAATAAAAAACGCATAAAGGCATACTGTCTTTGTTTCCACTCTTGATATAACGACACCGCTAAAAATATGAGTAGTACCCACATCATAATATTGTTACTATTCCAAAGTAACTGCCACACTAGTATTACACTAAAAAAAACACATGATAATTTCATCATCTTTTCATGTGCTTGTAAATAAGGAAAACGATATGATAATACGTTAAACAATACTTTTCCACCGTCAAGCGGCCAAATAGGTAGTAAATTAAATGCTAAAATAATTATATTATTCCATATAAAGAAATAATATAAATCCGCACCCAGCCAACCAGCTTCAAACACTATATAACCTACCACCATCATCCAAATATGTTGTATAGGCCCTGCAATTACAACAACAAGTTCCTCTTTCAATGACTTATTCCCGTGTTCCTCAAGCTCAGCCACACCACCAAACGGTAAAAGTTGAATCTTTTTAATACGCCAATTGTAGTGTGCCGCCGCAAAGGCATGCCCAAGTTCATGGATAAGAACGATACAAAATAACAGTAGTAACTCTTTAAAACGTGCCGTAAAAATACCAATGACAATAATAACCCAAAACAACGGATGCACTGAAATCTTCGTTAAAACTTCTCTATATTTAATCAAATGAAATCACCTGAATCGGGTCAATAAATTTTTCATTCTTTTTTATCGCGAAATAAAACTTACCATTTTTATTATTTGCATCATTATTCACCGTTCCAATTTTTTGTTTCTTTGAAACGTAATCATATAATTTCACTGTCATGTCATTTAAATTCGCATACCACGATTCTGTTCCATCTGCATGCTGAATTTGAACCGTATTACCAAGTTCCTCTTTCTTACCTGCAAAAACAACTAGCCCTTCATTCACTGACTCAACAGTTGCATTTGTAGCTGTTTGAACAAATACACCTTGGCCATTTTTTTGAAACCCTTGCATTACCTTTCCAGAAGCAGGGATGGCATAATCTTTTTGCTGAATCGTTCCTTCTTTTTTCTCAGTAGGTGAATAAAATACGAGTGGTTTTCCAAACTGCTTTTCGTACCATTTCGCTACAGTAGCAAACTGAAATTCTTCTTTCATCACTTTTTCTGTAACAGCTTTCGCACCGTCAAAAGAAGAGGGTGCATTCTTATATAAAATAGCGACAGAAAGAACTAATATTGCTGATAACAAAACTTTGAAGAAAAATACTTCTTTTCGAAATAAAGGATGAATTTCCTTTTCTCCATCTTCAATAAATACTGTTTCACTATCAAAATTCCCTCCAGCAAAATACTGCTCTTCCTCCATCCTTTCTTGCTCTGCCTTCCTTTTCGCAATCCGTTTTTTAATTTCTTCTACACGTCTATTCTTCATACTGTCTCCTTTCTTTCGTTAAGCTAATTTACATAGAAACAGTTGTATACAGTTTGTACATATGTATGAGCTAGGAAAGGAAGATATTCGTGTGAAGAAAAAAGAAAGCACTTCGCATATGCGCGAAGTGCCTTTAACGGATTCCAAAGAAGTTTTTCATCTTTGTAAATACCGATACCTTTTCTTGTCCAAATGCTTGCAATGGTACATTCTCACCCAACAAGCGTCTTGCAATATTACGATAAGCTAACGCTGCTTTTCCGCTCGGTTGCAACGCTACAGGTTCACCTGTATTTGTAGCACGAATAACTTCATCATCATCTTCGACAACACCAAGAAGCTCGATTGACAATGTACGTACGATTTCATCAACATCTAACATATCCTGTTCATGAAGCATATGACTACGCACACGGTTAATAACAAGTTTCGGTGGTTCAATATCCTCTTTTTCTAAAAGCCCGATAATACGATCCGCATCGCGCATTGAGGATACTTCTGGCGTCGTAACAACGATTGCTTTATCCGCACCAGCTACCGCGTTTTTAAATCCCTGCTCAATCCCCGCAGGACAATCAATTAATATGTAATCATAATCTTGACGTAATACTTGTATTAATTCATCCATTTGTTCAGGTGTTACCGCTGATTTATCACTCGTTTGTGCTGCAGGTAATAAATAAAGATCATCAAAACGTTTATCTTTAATAAGAGCCTGAGGTAAACGGCAACGCCCTTCAACGACATCAACAAGATCAAATACAATACGATTTTCCAGCCCCATTACTACGTCTAAGTTTCGAAGACCGATATCTGTGTCAATTAAGCACACTTTCTTTCCAGATAACGCCAGGGCTGTACCAATGTTCGCAGACGTTGTAGTTTTACCTACTCCGCCTTTTCCAGATGTAATTACTATTGCCTCTCCCACAGCTATACAATTCCCCTTTCTAACTTTGTTAAATTAGGTCTAAGATGAGTGAGAAGTTGCAGTCGATCGACAACAATGTGATTGTTCTCATTAATATACGCACATTCTGCCGCCTCCGCTCCGTCTTCTTTCTCTTCCGGAGCCCGCATTGCCACATCACTAATTCGAAGTTGCATCGGGTTCATATCAGATGCAGCGATTACAGCATCCGAATCCCCATAATACCCAGCATGCGCAATTCCTCTTAATGATCCTACGACAAAAATATTCCCCCCAGCGATAACCGTTCCGCCTGGATTAACATCTCCAATTAACAATAAATTTCCTTTTACATGTAAAACTTGTCCAGAGCGAACAATTTTGGAAATAGGGACAATTTCTGTTTCTTCTTTCCAAGCTATTGCTTCTGCTTTCGTTATAACATCACTTTCAATTGAATCCACAACAAGATTCTTTTTATTACGAATTAACGTACGAATCTCTTCTTGTTGGACTTCTGTTAAATAACGATTTCCCACTTTCACATGCACTTCAATTAAAGAGCGCCCATCACCATCATAGTAATGTGTAGAAAGCTTTTCATCCAGTTCCTCCAGTAATTCAGAGAATGAACAACAATCATCTAAATGAAGCGTTATTCCGTCTTTTGTCCCTTTTATTGTTACATTTTGTTGCTTTTTTTCTTCCACTAAAGTTCACCCCACCGATTCAATTCGACATAAAATTAGAAAATCCTTTTTTCTTTTTCTTCCATCGCTTTTGAAAGACGCACTAAATATCGTCTCAGTGGGAAACAAACTATCAATAAGAAAATTGCATTTAGCAATAAAGTAGACAGGAGACGATCTGTGAAAAAGACATACGCTGACATATGAGTACGTCCTAACAAAGTTAAAAATCCATACACATAATACTCTAGTGCTACAATACTAGCTAGTACAATAGAAGCAACAATAAATAAATTCAATTGTAGTATCTTCATCACACTATAAACTAAATAAGCTAAAATCGGATACGCAAATATATATATACCGACAAGTTCTGTGTATACGGTATCAAATAAGAAACCAAATAAGAGTCCGTAATAAATCCCTTGGACCGGACTATAGTACACAGTAATAAAACATAACACAATTATAAAGAAATGAGGTGCTGCTATACTGTCTTTCCAAAAAACCTCTGTTGGAACAATAGTAGCAAACATATTTTCAAATAGAAAAACAAAAAGGAGCAAAAGAGGAAGAGCTGCTCTTTTTAGAATCTTCATCATCTCTTCTCCCCCTCCTATTCTAATGGCGCTGAAGGCGTTGCACGTTTAGCAACCATAATATGCTCTACGTCATTCAAGTCAGCGGCCGGTTTTACATAAGCTGTTTTTGTTAAGCCGTATGGATCTGGCTGAACATCAACGATTGTTCCAATTACAAGACCTTTCGGGAAAATATCACCAAGTCCAGATGTTACTACTAGTTGATCTTTTTTCACGTCTGCATCAGAGCCGATCTTTGTGAAAAGAAGTAAGTGCTTTTCTTTGTCGTAACCTTCAATCAATCCGAAGATTTTCTCATCACCTTGTACGATAGCAGAAACACGATTTGTTCGGCTCATAGAACTTAGCAACTCTACTGATGATGTAAACTGAGATACACTTTTCACTCGTCCAACTAAACCTTGTGAAGTTACTACAGCCATATCTTTTTTAATTCCTTGCTGTGCTCCTTTATCAATTCCGATTAAATCGTACCATTTATCTGGATTACGAGAAACAACAGTAGATGGAATTTCAGTATATTGGCTATTCAACTCTTTTTTACCCGTTAACTCTTGTAACTTCTTGTTATCATCTTCTAATTGTTTTACTTTCCCTGATAGACCTGCATAATTATCTAATTTTGCTTTTAATTCTTTATTCTCTTCATACGTGCGCTTTACATCCTCTACATTTTCGAAGAATCCAGCTACGTATTTCGCTGGCTTTTGGAATACACGTTCTACAACACCGACAGTGTCTTTAACAAACTGCTCTGGCCATGTTAAACTGTTCCGTTCTTTCAATGAGATTCCAATCAATGCCACGAGAAGAATAATACTAACTAACAAAACAATTAATCTTTTGTTTAAGAAAAACTGTGGCACGTTCACACCCTCTTAATTTCATTGATTTTTATTTTGCAATATTATCGAGCAGCAGTTTTGAAAAGATCGATATTGTCTAATGCTTTACCTGTTCCAATTGCTACGCAATCTAATGGATCTTCTGCAACAAGGACTGGCATATTTGTTTCTTCACTAATCACTTTATCTAAGTTACGTAGTAATGCTCCGCCACCTGTTAATACGATACCACGGTCCATGATGTCTGCCGCTAATTCAGGTGGAGTTTTCTCTAACGTATTTTTAACAGATTCTACAATTGCATCTACTGTATCTTTTAATGCATCTGCAATTTCTTCTGGTTGAATTAGTACTGTTTTTGGTAAACCACTTACTAAATCACGACCACGAATTTCCATAGGCTCAATACCTTCTGGCTCGCCTGCAGAACCGATTTCTAATTTCAATGCTTCAGCTGTTCTTTCACCAATCATTAAGTTGTAGCTTTTCTTAATGTACTGAATGATTGAATCGTCCATATCATCACCAGCAACACGAACTGATTGACTTGTTACAATACCACCTAAAGAAATAATTGCAACTTCTGTTGTACCGCCACCGATATCAACAACCATGCTACCAGTTGGTTCCCAAACAGGTAAGTTTGCACCAATTGCTGCTGCAAATGGTTCTTCAATTGGATAAGCGTCACGAGCACCAGCTTGACGAGTCGCGTCAATTACTGCACGTCTTTCGACAGCTGTAATACCAGATGGTACACATACCATTACGTATGGTTTACGTGAGAAAAATCCATTTGATTTTTGAGCTTGTTGAATGTAATATTTCATCATTGTTGCTGTCGTTTCGTAATCAGCAATTACACCGTCTTTCATCGGGCGAAGTGCCACAACGTTTCCTGGTGTACGACCAATCATTTGTTTTGCATCGCTACCTACAGCAACGATTTGTTTCGTATCAGTTTGTAACGCTACTACTGAAGGTTCACGTAAAACTACACCTTTTCCTTTTACATATACAAGCGTGTTCGCAGTTCCTAAATCTATTCCAAGATCGCGAGTAAATCCACCAAATCCAAACATATTATTTATCTTCCTTTCTTGTTTTCACGGACTCATTTTTTCTTAATTTATATTATAAAAACAGTACGTTTTTTATATCTTTATCCTTTTTGTAGATAAATTTCTACAAAAAACTCATAAATCACATTATAAAACAAAATAAGTAAAAAGCATAGTCTTAAATATGACCTTTTTCCTTTAAACTCACGAATTTATGGTCGCCTATTATAATATGGTCAAGCACTTCAATTCCGATAATTCGGCCGCATTCTACTAAGCGTTTTGTTACTTCAATATCTTCTCGGCTCGGCGTGGGGTCTCCTGAGGGATGGTTATGAAGACATATGATAGAGGCTGCTGCACGGCGGAACGCTTCTTTAAATACTTCCCTTGGATGTACAATTGATGTGTTTAAGCTTCCAATGAAAATTGTTTGCCTATGTATAACTTGATTTTTTGTATTTAAATATAAACATACAAAATGCTCCTGCTGCAGGAAACGCATTTCTTCCATCATATATCTCGCGCAATCTTCTGGGCTTCGAATGCTATATCTATTTTGATATTCTAAACGCACCATTCTTCTACCGAGTTCAAAAGCAGCTATAAGCTGGGTTGCCTTCGCAACCCCAACACCATGTATACTGACAAGCTCTTCTAACGTTGCATCTTTCAACATACGTAAACCGTCAAAGTGATGTAAAATTTTATCTGATAACTTTAAAACTGTTTCTTCTTTAGAACCTGTTCTGAGTAACACTGCAAGAAGCTCCCGATTCGATAAACTTCCAGCTCCTTCTAACAATAAACGCTCCCGTGGCTGTTCTTCTTTGACAACATCACGAATACCGTTCATTTCTCCACCCCTTTTATTTGTTCTCTCAAAGAAAATCCCATGCAATTTTACGCATGGGTTACATCAATATTGAATTGTTTTAATTCCCGAACAAGACGGGAAATTGGTAACCCGACTACACTATAGTAGTCCCCTTGAATATGTTGAACAAAAATAGACCCTTTACCTTGAATCCCATAACTTCCTGCTTTATCAAGAGGCTCTTTCGATGCAACATATGCGTCAATTTCTTCTTCTGTTAATTCCCAAAACGTAACTTCTGTACGCTCGTAAAAAGTGACTGTTTTGTCTTTCGCTATAATTGCAACACCCGTATACACCTCATGTGTTTTCCCTGATAATAATTGCAACATTTCTTTCGCCTCAGCCTCATTAGAAGGCTTTCCAAGTATACGCGACTCATATGTAACAATTGTGTCTGCACCTAACACAATGTGATCACTATTCGTTTCTGCTACCGCAGATGCTTTTTGCAAAGCAAGTGACATAACAATATCAGAAGGTGAGGAATACGCACCAATCTTTTCTTCTACTTCACTTACAATAATTTCAAATGGCACACCAGCTAACTCAAGTAATTCCTTCCTGCGAGGTGACCCTGAAGCTAAAATAATTTTTTTCATATTTTCTCCTTCCTTTCTCACATGAAGCAGACTCATTTACAACAATCGTATCAAAGGAATAGTTTGTCCACAAATGAAAGAAATATTATCTTCTCTATATAAAATAATACCTCTTTACTAACATACAATTATATTTCTGCCATAGAGAAAGCACTTTACTATAAATTCAAAAGAAAAGAAAGAAGTACCTACACTTCTTCCCTCATCATTTCATTATCCTATTATTTCGCCTTTTGTGAAACAATTTTTTCATACGAAAGCATACCATCAATAATAACTTGATTTAGTTTCGCCAAAGATTCCTTATCATCTTTTCCGTCCTTCACTGTTTGCACAGCTACTGACGTATACATATACAATTTCTTCGCTTCTTCTTGCTTCATACTTTTCCCTTCTTTTTCAATCGCTTTCCACTCTTTTTCAATCGCCCCTATATCTTTCGCATTACTTTTTCCACTAGCTTGTACGCTGGAAGCATATTTTGCTAAATGAGTATATAATGGCTGTACTTTTGTTAAAAATGCCCCAACTTCTTTATCATCTTTAAGTAACGCTTTATCTGTTATATCCCAGTTCTTTTTCAATACGGAGACATTATCATTTTTATACTGCGTCATTAATTGATTTATGCCTTGTTCATCGCTAGCAATACCAACAACTAATGCATACTTATCACCGCTCGATTTTAAAGCTGCAACGCCTCCATTACCTTTCCACTCTTCAAGAGCGGCCTGTCCCTTTTCTTCGGAAGAATAAATCCCTCCTTGCACAAAAAATAATTTCATTGGATCTAATGACGTTCCTGTCTGTGCTTTTTGTTTTTCCTCTTTTGGTGCCGGTGTTTGTTCTGCCGTTCCGCCCACCTTTGATTCTTCATTTCGCATCTGCTTCGAAGCTGTTACTTCGCTTCCCCCTGTCGCACCTTGTCCTTTAAGTAACTGTAGCATTCCCATCCCAAAAGCCGTACCAATAACAATCGCAGTGGCAACGATTGCAATTAACGTATTGCTCCACTTCTTTCGTTTTTTTTCCTTAGACACCAATTTCGCTTTTTGAAACGGAACAACGTTTTTCGGTCTTTCACTTTCTACTACCATCCATTCAAATTCATCTTTCTTCTTCTCCTCATACTTCGCTTCTGTTCCATTCACTTTCACTGAGATCGTTCGTGATTGCTTGTCCATACACTCACACCTCACCTCTTATCGTTGTCCGCATCATATCATATTCATTTCACAAAAAAACGAGATATTTGTCAGAGGAATTCGCCAAATAACCCTATATATTTATCTTATATGTATGCATTTGACTTCATTTGTAGAACAAAAAAACTAGATAGCAAAGACTATCTAGTTTTTCTCGCGAATATATTTTCGAACTTCCGAAATGAAATAAAGAGAACCTGTTATGATAAAAACATCATTTTCTCCAATCATTTCAACCTTCGTATCAATTGCCTCTTTCCAATTTTCAAAAACTAGTTTTGACTCTTTCTTTGAATACGATGCAAGCTTGTCAGCAGAAATAGCACGATCAAAGGCGAATGTTGTAAAAATAATTTCATCGGCAATGGTTTCTAATTGATCTACCATATTATGCAATTGTTTATCACCTAGGGCAGTAAATAAAACTATTACATTTTTATCTTTGTAATGTGATTCTACTGTTTTCACAAGACTTTCGATACCTTCTGGGTTATGGGCACCATCTATAATAATATCTGGATTGCTTTGCAGTTTTTCAAATCGACCAATCCAATACGCTTCCTGTAATCCAGTTCTTATTTCTACTTCCTCAATTAAAAATGATAAGTATGTTTTGACATACATGACTGCCATAAGTGCAAGTGCTGCGTTTCCTACTTGGTGAACACCTTTCATTGAGATTCGCACATCTTCAAAAGTGGCGAAAGGACAAGTGAAATCGAACCGTTCTCCATCTTCGCCAGACTGTTTATGTAACGCTGTAAAATGCTTGCCCATCTCGTATAAGTTTGCATGATTTTCCTTTGCAACTTTTTGAATGACTTGCAATGCTTCCTCATCTTGTACACCAGTAATAACCGGAACACCAGACTTAATAATCCCCGCCTTTTCATATGCAATTTCTCCTAGTGTATTCCCTAAAATATGCATATGATCGTGGCCGATATTTGTAATAATCGTGAGAACAGGATGAATAACATTCGTAGAATCAAAGCGCCCTCCAAGCCCTGTTTCAAATAAAACAACATCACAGAAATTAACTTTACCGAAATAACAAATTGCCATAACAGTAATAATTTCAAACTCAGTCGCTTCCCCTAAATCCGTCCCATCTAGTTTTTCAACGACTGGCTTTACCATCTTTACAAGTTCAGTAATCTCTTCATCTGCAATTGGTGTCCCGTTCACACTAATACGTTCGTTAAATGTTTCAATATATGGAGAGGTAAATGTTCCTACCTTATATTTTGCATCTTCTAACATGTAGCGCATATATGTTAACGTTGAACCTTTTCCATTTGTACCAGCAAGATGAACACATTTTATGTGACGCTCTGGATTTCCGAGCTCTTCTAGCATCCATTTCATTCTTTCTAATCCCGGTTTAATACCAAACTTCAATCGGCTATGAATCCACCCTATCGCTTCTTCGTATGTATGTATCACGTATGCTTTCCCCTTTCAAAAGACAACCTTCATACCCCTATTATACGCAAAGAAAAGAGACTCACCAATATAGTGAGCCTCTAAAAAATATTTTACTTTTCAAGATCTGCTAGACGTTGGCGAACTGCTTCACGTTTTTCTAGGTAGTCTTGCTCTTTCGCACGCTCTCCATCAATAACTGCTGCAGGAGCTTTCGCTACGAAACCTTGGTTTGAAAGTTTCTTCTGTACACGTTCTACTTCTTTGTCGAACTTCTCAAATTCTTTCTCAAGACGTGCTCTCTCTTCATCAAGATTGATAAGATCAGCTAACGGTAAGAATAACTCTGCACCTGATACGATTGCAGTCATTGCTTTTTCTGGTGCTTGTAAATCCGTTTGAATTATTAATTCGCTTGGGTTACAGAAACGCTCAATGTAAGAGCTGTTTTTCGTAAGTTGAGCAAGTACAGCCTCATCTTTTGCTTTAATTTGCATTTGAACTTTTTTGCTCATTGGCGTATTAACTTCTGCACGGATGTTACGAACAGAGCGAATGATATCAACTAGAAGGTGCATTTCTGCCGCAGCTTCTGTATCTTGTAAATCTTCACGAACTGTTGGCCATGCTGCTACTGTAATAGATTCGCCTTCATGCGGTAAATGCTGCCAAATCTTCTCTGTTACGAATGGCATGAATGGGTGTAATAGACGCATTGTTTGGTCTAATACGTAAGCTAAAATAGAACGAGTTGTTTTCTTAGCTGCTTCATCTTCACCGTATAGTGGAAGTTTCGCCATTTCAATGTACCAGTCACAGAAATCGTCCCAAATGAAGTTGTATAATGAACGACCAGCTTCACCGAACTCATATTTATCCATGTTACGCGTTACGCTTTCGATTGTTTCGTTTAAGCGAGTTAAAATCCACTTATCCGCAACTGATTTTTCACCAGTTAAATCGATTTCTTCATACTTCATATCATCCATGTTCATTAATACGAAACGTGATGCGTTCCAAATTTTATTAATGAAGTTCCAAGTAGACTCTACTTTTTCCATACTGAAACGTAAATCTTGACCTGGTGCGCTTCCTGTTGATAAGAAATAGCGCATTGCATCTGCACCGTACTTCTCGATAACATCCATTGGATCAATACCGTTACCAAGAGATTTACTCATTTTACGTCCTTGCTCATCACGAACTAAACCGTGAATTAATACATCTTTAAATGGACGCTCGCCTGTAAACTCTAAACCTTGGAAAATCATACGAGATACCCAGAAGAAGATGATGTCATACCCCGTTACTAATGCATCTGTTGAATAATAACGTTTAAAGTCTGCTGAATCTTCATCCGGCCAGCCAAGTGTTGAGAACGGCCATAACGCTGAACTGAACCATGTATCAAGTACGTCGTTATCTTGATTCCAGTTTTCAATATCTGCTGGTGCATCTGTACCTACGTATACTTCACCAGTTTCTTTATGATACCAAGCTGGAATACGGTGTCCCCACCATAATTGACGAGAAATACACCAGTCGTGAATGTTTTCCATCCAGCGTAAGTATGTGTTTTCAAAACGTTCTGGTACGAACGTTACTTTCTCTTCTTCTTTTTGTTGAAGCTCTACTGCCTTCTCAGCAAGTGGAGCCATTTTTACGAACCATTGTGTTGATAAGTAAGGCTCAACAACTGCACCACTACGCTCACTATGACCTACTGAATGCATATGAGGCTCGATTTCTACTAATACGCCCGCTTCTTGTAAGTCCTTCACTAACGCTTTACGGCATTCGAAACGATCCATACCGTTATACTTACCAGCTTTTTCGTTCATTGATCCATCTTCGTTCATTACTAAGATACGTGGTAAGTCATGACGGTTACCTACTTCAAAGTCATTCGGGTCATGAGCTGGTGTAATTTTTACAACGCCTGTTCCGAAATCTTTTTCTACGTACTCATCAGCAATAATCGGAATCTCACGGCCTACGATTGGAAGTGTAACTGTTTTCCCGATTAAATGTTTGTAACGATCGTCTTCTGGATGAACTGCTACTGCTGTATCACCAAGCATCGTTTCTGGACGAGTAGTAGCAAGACGAATATGACCAGAACCATCTGTTAACGGATAGTTCATATGGTAGAATGCACCTTGAACTTCTTTATGAATTACTTCAATATCAGAAAGAGCTGTGCGTGTTGCTGGGTCCCAGTTGATAATATATTCACCGCGGTAAATTAAGCCTTTTTCGTATAATTGAACGAATACTTTATTAACCGCATCAGATAAACCTTCGTCTAATGTGAAACGTTCACGAGAATAGTCTAATCCTAAACCAACTTTCCCCCATTGTTGACGAATGTGAGACGCGTATTCCTCTTTCCATTCCCAAGCTTTTTCAAGGAATTTCTCACGGCCAAGATCGTAACGTGAAATACCTTCTTCACGAAGTTTCCCTTCTACTTTTGCTTGTGTTGCGATACCCGCATGGTCCATTCCTGGAAGCCATAATACATCGTAACCTTGCATACGCTTCGTACGAGTTAAAATATCTTGAAGAGTTGTATCCCAAGCATGACCTAAGTGTAACTTACCAGTTACGTTCGGAGGTGGAATTACAATTGTGTATGGTTGTTTCTTCTCATCTCCTGTTGCTTCGAAATATTTGCCTTCAAGCCACCATTGATAAAGGCCTTCTTCAACGGACATATGATCATATTTAGTTGGTAAATTCTTTTCCGTGTTTGACATTATTTTCCCTCCTTAAAATAAAAAATGCCCCTCATCCAAAAAGGACGAGGGACATCGCGGTACCACCTTTATTTACAAACAAATTCAGGAATTTGCTTATACTCTTAATTTGATAACGGACAAATCCGTCTTTTCCTAATGAGAACTATTCCGTTCAGAAAAGATGCTCCAGGGCTACCTTCTAACATAACTATCTAGAGAATCTCCCAGCTAATGATTCTCCTCTCTGAAGACGTTTCTTGTTATACTCTTCCCCTTCAAGGCATTTATATGATTGTTAATTATTATATACAATAGTGTAAAAAACGAAACCCTATTCGTCAAGATAAATTTAATACTACGGCTTTTTGGGCAAAAAAAGAAGATAAGTAGCATCCTCTACTTATCTTCTTTCTCCCGCTATTTGCGGGCAGTAAGACCCCATCACTTTATCCGCTCCCTTGCTGAGCAGCTTGTAATTGCGAAAGGAAATATTCTATATTGCTAACGAGCCAATGCGATTGTTGTAAGCTCTTTACTCCGAGCAGTTCATTTTCCTCATTGCGACTCTCTCTTCTTTTCTTATAAGACTGGATTTGCCGAATAAATTGCGATGGATACGTCATATATGCAAACATGAGTAGTTGCTCTTCTTTCGTAAAAGGGAAATTTTTTTGGTACATTTGATACCATTCAAACCGATCACTTCGCGCAATTGGATACGTATTTAAAGACCGAGAATAAAACCCTACTATATCTTGCACCGGTGTGGCAAACTTAGATTTTTCTAAACTAATAAAATAGCCATTCCGTTCATAATCAAATAAGAAATGATTAAGCGATACGTTACCATGTACAAAAGTAATACGTGTTTTTTCTTTTTCTTTCATCGCATCGTTCCACTCAGTTAATTGCTTCATTGCAAACTCACGCGCCCTCATTACATGATGATAGTACGTACAATATTGCAATTCAAACGGAGACATATACCACTTCGCTTCAGATTCTACGAGAAACTCTTCTAACATCTCACCATCATTCTCCCAGCGATCGGATATATTTGTATAATGTTTTTCTAAATCTTCTTCTGTATACGTTTCTTCTTTCACCGTTTTTTGATGTAACGTCCCGAGAGTTTGAAACATTTTATGGTATTGATCATTATCCTCGCCGTTGCCTTCCGCACGTTCTAACCAAGGCATTAAATAATAATTATACGTCCCGTCACTTAAAATATAATTTCCATCCGTCGCATGGTATATAGGTACATAATTTGAAAAACCGTTCTCCTTCAAATATTGAATATGGTGCAAAAAGTTATTCCTCTCTAACTTCCCGTCTTCTATTTTCTTGAGCGCATACGGACCTTGATTCGTGTAAATTTTCGTTACACTTCCGTGCTCTTCCATATGCTGTGTATCCAATCTATATTGCCTTACAATGGGTTCATAGCGATTTCGTAATTCAATATCCATACGAATAACCCTTTCTATTCAAAACATTGCCTTTAGGAAAATAAGTGAGTGAAAACACTCACTTATTTCGCTTTTGCCCTTGAAACAGGAATATAAATAATTTGTCCCGCAGTTAAATATATATCTTCTGTTTGATTGACACGATATAAGTTTTGTACAGACGTTTCATAACGGTCTGCAACAGATTCGATTGTATCCCCTTCTTGCACGAAATACATTCTTAACTTTGTAAATTCTTCTTCCGGTTCTTTCGTAAATATTTTCGTTAAATAAAGTGCATTTTCATCTCGCTGTGAATACGTTTCTTCTTCTTGCTCTTCTTGTTTTTTCGCTTTTTCTTTCTTGAAATCTTTTCTTCCGAACAATTCAAATTGTGGCGTTGATTCTTTCTCCTCTTCACGCTCCACAAATTCATGTTCTTCTATTTCCTCTTCCTCTACTTCCTGCTCTTTTCTTTCCTCTAGTTGAAACGGTTCAAATGCGTAATCTTCCCACTCATCTGATTCCTTATAGACTGGTTCTTCTACGTGCATGGCGGGTCTATTTTCATCTTCTTGTGCGGAATCAGCCTCTAACTCAGCATACGCTGTTTCTTCCTCTTCATCCTCGATCCTTTCTTCATCACATAAACCAGTGATAGATATATCCGCTAATAATTGTAAGCAACCATTTTCCTTTAATTCATAATCAAATTCCTCAATAGATACATATAGTTCTTCAATTACTTTCACACGGTTTCTCGGAATTGATATTTCAAGCGGAAAGGAATGAACAAGTTCATTAACCCCATCTTCCCTTGTTTCTACATAATCAATCGACTTCGCTGGCGATAAATCTCTTAATGAATAAGCCGAATCATCTTGCCGCGCAACATACTCTCCCGTTAAATCTAATTGCCCTCTCACGATAACTTCATGATCAAGCTCTTCTATCTCAACGTCTGGATCTAACGAAATTGACAAAAGTTCTTCGACTTCCTGTCCTTTTTGGAACCAAACAGATTCTTTTAATGAAAAACGTAATGAATGATCTGTTGCCACTTCTTTTCCCCCTCCCAAACTATATGTCATTACAGATTTATGTATGGAAAGCTGACTTTATGAATAAAAAAAATCGCTCCCCTTATGGAGAGCGATTTTCTTTCAACAATTAAGCTTTTAATTTTGATATTGCAATTTCAGCTGCTGCAATCGTCGCTTCAATATCTGCATCACTATGTGCTGTCGATAAGAATAGACCTTCGAATTGAGATGGTGGCAAGAATACACCTTGTTCTACCATTTCACGATAGTAAGCCGCAAAGAATTCTAAGTTTGAAGATTTTGCTGCATCGTAATTAATAACTTGTTCATCTGTAAAGAAGATACCAATCATAGAACCCGCACGGTTAATATGATGCGGAATGCCATGTTTTTCAGCCGCTTTACGTAAGCCAGCTTCTAACATTTCAGCTTTACGCTCAAATTCTACATATGATTCTGGCGTTAACTGTACTAACGTTTCATAACCTGCTGCCATTGCAAGTGGGTTACCTGATAAAGTACCTGCTTGGTAAATCGGTCCGCTCGGTGCAACTTGGCGCATAATTTCTGCTTTACCACCGTATGCTCCTACTGGTAAGCCACCACCGATTACTTTACCTAAACAAGTTAAATCAGGTGTTACACCGTAATAACCTTGTCCGCAATTATAAGCAACTCGGAATCCTGTCATGACTTCATCAAAAATAAGCAATGCACCATTTTGCTCTGTTACTTCACGAAGACCTTCTAAAAATCCTGGTTGCGGAGGAACAACACCCATATTTCCTGCTACTGGTTCTACAATTATACAAGCAATATCATCACCAAATTGTTCGAAAGCGTATTTCACACTTTCTAAATCGTTATACGCTACGGTAATCGTATTTTTCGCTACACCTTCTGGTACACCTGGGCTATCTGGTAAACCTAGCGTCGCCACACCAGAACCCGCTTTAATTAATAACGAATCACCATGACCGTGGTAACAACCGATGAATTTCAAAATTTTATTACGTCCTGTATAACCACGAGCTAAACGTAGCGCACTCATTGTCGCTTCTGTTCCAGAGTTAACCATACGTACAATCTCAATTGATGGTACGCGCTCAATAACAAGTTTCGCTAATTTATTCTCAATTTCCGTTGGGGCACCGAAGCTTGTTCCTCTTTCAGCAACAGATTTTAAAGCTTCAACAACACGATCATTCGCATGACCATGAATTAAAGGACCCCATGATAATACGTAATCGATGTATTCATTTCCATCGATATCATATACTTTAGAGCCTTTTCCGCTCTCCATAAACAACGGATTCATACCAACAGACTTAAAAGCACGAACGGGGCTATTTACGCCACCAGGCATTAAATCTTGCGCCTCTTCAAACGCCGCAATCGACTTATCAAACTTTTTCATTATTTAGCGCCTCCTTCTTGTAACCATCTTGCTGCATCTTTAGCATGATACGTAATAATTAAATCTGCTCCTGCACGTTTCATGCTAATTAATTTTTCAAGTACAACTTCTTTTTCATTAATCCAACCATTTTGCGCTGCTGCTTTAATCATCGAATATTCACCACTTACGTTATAAGCAACGACTGGTAAATTAAAGTTATTTTTCACATCACGAACGATATCTAAGTAAGAAAGAGCTGGCTTTACAATTAAGAAATCTGCCCCTTCCATTACATCTGATTCTGCTTCACGGAATGCTTCCATACGGTTCGCTGGATCCATTTGATATGTTTTACGATCACCAAATTGCGGAGCACCGTGCGCCGCATCACGGAATGGTCCGTAAAATGCTGATGAATATTTCACAGCGTACGACATTACTGGTACGTGTCCAAAACCATTTTCATCTAATGCATGGCGAATTGCTGTTACGAATCCGTCCATCATGTTTGATGGCGCAATAATGTCCGCTCCTGCTTTCGCTTGGCTTACAGCTGTTTTCGCAAGAACTGCAAGAGACTCGTCATTTAAAATAATACCATCTTCAATTACACCGCAATGACCATGGCTTGTGAATTGACATAAACATGTATCTGCAACTACTACTAGCTCAGGGAATTCACCTTTAATTTGCTTAATTGCACGTTGCACAATTCCATGATCACAATATGCTGATGATCCAACTTCATCTTTTTCAGCAGGTAAACCAAATACAATAACAGAACGAATACCTAAATCAACAACCTCTTGCATTTCAGCTTGCAATAAATCTAAAGATATTTGATATACGCCTGGCATAGAAGGCACTTCATTACGAACATTTTCTCCTTCTAATACAAAAATAGGGTAAATAAAATCTTCCGTATGTAAAAACGTTTCACGCACAAGCGCACGCATATTACCGCTTTGTCTTAAGCGACGATGACGATTAAATTGTAAAGAGTTCATAGATTTCTATCCCCATTCTTTTATTTTATAGATTCACAAATGCATTGTAGTAATGCTTCTACAGTGTACTCTTTCGGCATAATAACATGTGGAAAATAAAGGATCGCCTCTTTTTCCGTAATAGGCCCTATACAAGCAATTGTACAGTTTTTTGTCCATTCTCTCCAGTTTGTACCCTCAAGTAAACGAACAAAACTAGTAACAGTTGAAGGGCTTGTAAATGTAATAATGTCTACTTTCCCTACTTCTAACGCTACTATAAGCTCTTGCCTTTTCCCTACATTCTCTTTCGTACCATATACGATTAGCTCATCTAGAGAAACACCAATTTCGCGAAGTGCAACTGGAATTACATCTCTTGCTAAATTCCCTTTCGGAAATAAAATGCACTCGTTTCCACTTAGTCTTTTTACAAACTCTTCTGCAAATACTTCTGCAACAAATGCAGTTGGAACGAAGTCCACTTGATAGCCCCGCTTTTCTAACTCTAACCTTGTTTTCACGCCTACTGCAGCAATTTTAGTCTTTGCGGGTAGCTTCTTTCTCAAACTATCTAGAAAAAAAGCTACTCCATTTTTACTCGTAAAAATAACCCAGTCATACGAATGCAGGTGCCCTGCTATATGTTGAATTTGCCTATGAGACATACCTTCCATACGCAAAAGCGGAATTTCCAATGGAATTCCGCTCTTTTCTTTCACCGCTACACTCATTTGTTTCGCTTGATGCTGGGCACGTGTAATTAATACCGTTTTGCCAGCGAGAGCGTTCATATTTATTGTTGCCCCTTATTTGCAGCAAGAATGAGTTCTTTGGCGCCTTGTTTAATTAAACGGTCCGCAGCCTCTAATCCTACTTCCTCTGGATTAGTTCCTACTACTATCTCTTTCAATAAAATAGAACCGTCCATAGAACCGACAAGAGCTGTTAATTCGATTGCATCATTTTCTGTAAGAGTTGCATATCCAGCGATCGGAACTTGGCAGCCACCTTCAAGTTTATGAAGAAATACTCGTTCTGCCGCCACTGTTCTTTCTGTTACTGCATCATTCATATGCGCTAACAACTGTAGTAAATCCTTATCATCCTCACGGCATTCAATCGCTAATGCACCTTGTCCTACAGCAGGTACACATAACGTCTCATCTAAATGTTCTGTAATAACTTCATTATCCCAGCCCATTCTTTGTAATCCAGCTGTTGCTAAAATGATTGCATCGTAATCCTCTTCTTGTAATTTACGTAAACGTGTATCGATATTTCCTCGAATCCACTTCACTTGTAAATCTGGTCTCGCAGCTAATAATTGTGCACTGCGTCTTAAACTACTCGTACCTAAAATAGCGCCTTCTGCTAACTCTTTAAACGCTGCTCCGCTTTTTGAGATAAAAGCATCACGAGGGTCAACACGCTTCGGTGTACAACCAATCATTAATCCTTCTGGAAGTACGGCCGGCATATCTTTCATACTATGTACAGCCATATCAATTTCTTTCGTAAGTAACGCATGTTCAATCTCTTTAACAAACAAGCCTTTTCCGCCTACTTTTGAAAGAGTAACATCTAAAATAACATCACCTTTTGTGACGATTTCTTTCACTTCAAATTCATATGGTAAACCTAGTGCTTTTAACTGATCAATAAACCAGTTTGTTTGCGTTAATGCTAATTTACTCTTTCGTGACCCTACAATAATTTTGCGCATAATTCTCTCTCCTCATTATAAATACCAAAAGTGGAAGTTGGATAAACTGCTTAATAGAAAAATATTGATTAGCATTACGAGAAATGCTCCGATGTTCCACTGCACGATTTTCTTCCCTTGCAACACATCTGCCACTCGTAAATATAGGCCAGCACAATATACAAATAGAACGACAAAAGACCCAATCACTTTCGTATCATACCAATGGAAATTGTCCAATTTCGTATATCCCCATATGCATCCTAATAAAATAGCTAATAAGAAAAATGGAACAGAAAATAAATTTAATCCGTAAGACATCGATTCTAGCTTCGGTAAATTCCCTAACCTTCTTAATCTCGCATTCCATTTTTTCTTTTTTAATAGGCGATATTGCAATAAATACATAATAGAAAAAATGAACGATACAGTAAAAGTTGCATAAGAAATAATAGCCATACCGACATGTACATATACAAGTTCTGAAACTAATTGCTCTGCCAGTACCGGCGACATCTTTCCGAGCGGTGTAAAAATAGAAAAAGCGCTTACGCCAAATGCGACAACATTTGTAAAAAAGACTAGAAAGTCAATTCTCATAAATCGATTAATGACTAACGACATCGTAATCAATAGCCAAACATAAAAATAAATCCCTGATAATAAAGTTAATATAGGGTTCGTTTCTGAATCTGTAGCCCTAAGTAACATAAAGATAGACTGCAGAACCCATACAATCGAAAGTAACCAAAAAGCTAATCGGTTCGCCTTTCGGTTACTTTGGAAATAATCTATAAAATATAAACTAATGCTACAAGCATATAAAATAATTGCAATATGATAAATAATACTGTTATTTAAAAAACTCATCCGATCATCCTTCCAAATTATAAAGATGGAACGGATGGTGTCCACGCTCTTTTATGTTCTACTTCTTCCGCACAACTCTCTACATCTTCCATTTCTAAGTCGAAAATCTTTGCAAATAACGCTAATTTTTCGTCTGCTCCCTCTTCAGCAGCAATTTCTTTCGCTACTAAAATTGGGTCTTTTAATAATTGATTAATAATACTTTTCGTATGCTTACTAATTACTTTTCTCTCACGATCACTAAGATTCGGTATTTTTCGTTCCAAGCTTTCCATCGTTTCACTTTGGATAGCAAGTGCCTTATCACGAAGAGCTGCTATTAACGGAACAACACCAAGTGTACTTAACCACGTTTTAAATAAAACAATTTCCTCTTCAATCATAAATTGAATTTTCTCTGCTTCTTTCAAACGCTCAGCACGATTTGCTTCCACTACTCCTTGCAAATCATCAATGTCATATAAGAAAGAACCTTCTAGTTCATCAATCGCTGGATCAATATCACGTGGCACTGCAATATCCACCATAAATAACGGACGACCAGAGCGCATTTTCTCTACCTTTGTCATCATCTCTTTCGTAATGACATATTCAGATGCACCAGTTGAACTAATTAAAATATCTGCTTCTAATAATGCACATTGCAATTCACTTAAAGGCTTTGCATGTCCCATATATTTCTCAGCCATTACTTCCGCTTTCGTAAACGTCCTATTCATGACGGTTACTTTTCGAGCACCGCTTCCATATAAGTTTTGCAGTGCCAGCTCACCCATCTTACCAGCACCAAGAATAAGCACATGACAATCTGTTAACTCACCAAATATTTTCTTTCCGAGCTCAACAGCAGCATAGCTAACAGACATCGCACTTTCACCAATCGTCGTTTCTGAGTGCGCACGTTTCGCTAACGTAACCACCTGCTTAAACAACTCATTAAAAATTGTGCCTGTCGCTTTTACTTGTTGCGCTTCTAAAAAGCTATCTTTTATTTGGCCTAAAATCTGTGTTTCTCCAACTACCATAGAATCTAAACCGCACGTCACGCGGAATAAATGATCTATTGCACCGTCTTGTTCAAAAATGGTTAAATATGGTGCGACTTCTTCTATTTCAAGCTGAAACCAATCAGCTAAAAACTTCTTAATATAATACCGTCCCGTGTGTAATTGATCGACAACAGCGTAAATCTCAGTGCGATTACAAGTTGATACAATGACATTCTCTAACACGCTCTTTTGATTTTGTAATGTAGTCATTGCTTGCTCTAGCTCTGCTGCCTGAAATGTGAGTTTCTCACGAAATTCTACAGGGGCTGTTCGATAATTTACACTAACAACAAGAATATGCACGCAGCATGTCCCCCTTCACCCGTTTTATCACTTTATCTACTATCATAATACAACTTTCCTCTTATGAATCTGACAATCGTGTGAACAACCGATTATTTTTTATTTATTCTCCGTATGTAATAAAGGAGATTCAGTAAAACTAATAAAGACTTTCTACTTTATAATGATTATAAATTAATAACTCTATTTGTACGTTACCAAAAAAAGCCCTCATAATCAAGTGATGGAAACTATTCCATATGAATTATAACATCATCTTTCCTATCTTCTTTCATCATGAAGAAAAATATGTATGATTGTTCCAAATTGTAGCACAAACTTTCTCAATACAATGTATTTGACATTGTATTTCTTTTTCGTTATATTGATTTTATAAAATTAAATTGTGCACAACTTAATTAGAAAGGAGTTATGTATGACAGAGAATTCTTTACATCTAGATAACCAACTTTGTTTTTCTATTTACGCCTGTTCTAAAGAAGTTACCCGCTTTTATCGACCATATTTAGAAGATATGGGTATTACGTATCCCCAGTACATTACTTTACTCGTACTATGGGAGCAAGATGGACTAACAGTAAAAGAAATTGGAGAACGTCTATTTTTAGATTCCGGTACGTTAACACCTATGTTAAAACGAATGGAATCATTAAAACTTGTAAAACGCGTTCGTTCCAAAGAAGATGAGCGCAAAGTTTGTATTAAATTAACAGAACAAGGTAAAGATTTAAAAGAAAAGGCTTGTTCATTGCCGACAACAATGGCAACAAATTTAGGAATTACAGAACAAGAATATCGTTCTTTATTAATTCAATTAAATAAACTAATTGAAACAATGAAAACAATTAATGATAGAAAAGGGGAATAAACATGGATAAATTATATACTGCTTCAGTAACTGCTACAGGTGGAAGAAACGGAAAAGTAATTTCAGATGATGGCATATTAAATCTTGATGTAAAAATGCCGAAAGCACTAGGTGGTGCAGGCGGAGAGGCAACGAATCCAGAACAACTATTTGCTGCTGGTTATGCCGCTTGTTTTGATAGTGCATTACAACTTGTCATTCGTACAAAACGTGTGAAAGTAGAAAGTACAGAAGTAACTGCTCACGTTTCTATCGGAAAAGATACAGATGGTGGTTTCGGCCTATCTGCTGTACTTGATGTACATGTTGCTGGCGTCTCTCATGACGAAGCACAAGAACTTGTAGAAGCCGCTCACGGTGTATGTCCTTATTCGAAAGCAACAAGAGGTAATATTGAGGTTACATTAAACGTACGATAAAAAAATTTAGTAAATAAAAAAAACGCGCGACATTCGTCACGCGTTTTTTGTTTTTGTCATTCTATGAATTGCCTTCCACGCTTCTTCTTTTCCAAGTCCTGTTTCAGAAGAGAATAGAACGATTTCATCGCCAATTTCAACAGCAAGCGTTTCTTTTACAACTTTTAAATGCTTTTGCCATTTCCCTTTCGGAATTTTATCAGCTTTCGTCGCAATAATAATTGTTGGGATTTCATAATGCTTTAAGAAATCATACATCATCACGTCATCATTTGTTGGTTGGTGACGTAAATCAACTACTAATACAGCTGCGTCTAATTGCTCACGTGTTGTAAAGTAAGTCTCAATCATCTTGCCCCATGCTGCGCGCTCTGTTTTAGATACTTTCGCATATCCATAACCTGGAACGTCAACAAAATGCATCATCTCATTGATCAAGAAAAAGTTCAACGTTTGCGTTTTCCCTGGTTTAGAAGAAATACGTACTAACTTTTTACGATTTAAAATTTTATTAATAAAGGAAGACTTCCCGACATTTGAACGACCTGCTAATGCAATTTCTGGTAAATCACTGTCTGGATATTGTTCTGGTTTAACAGCACTAATTACAATATCTGCTTTTGTTACTTTCATTGTTTCACTCCTACTAATGCGTGCTCCAATACTTCATCTAAATGAGATGCAAGCACAAACGTAAGGTTTTCTTTTACGCTTTCTGGAATATCATCTAAATCTTTCTCGTTTTCTGCTGGCAAAATAATTTTTGTTAAGCCTGCGCGGTGAGCACTTAATGTTTTTTCTTTTAAACCACCAATTGGTAATACACGACCACGAAGTGTAATTTCACCTGTCATCCCCACTTCTTTACTTACAGGAATACCTGTTAGTGCAGAAATAAGTGCCGTTGCCATCGTAATACCTGCTGACGGTCCATCTTTTGGAACTGCTCCTTCTGGAACATGAATATGAATATCATTTTTCTCATGGAAATTCGGATCAATCTGAAGTTCTTCTGCACGAGAACGAATATAGCTAAACGCTGCTTGTGCGGATTCTTTCATAACATCCCCAAGTTTCCCTGTTAAAATTAATTTCCCTTTACCTGGCGCTACAGACACTTCAATCGCAAGTGTATCACCGCCTGCTGCTGTATACGCTAACCCTGTTGCCATACCAACTTGGTCTGTTTTTTCAGCTTGCCCATAACGGAATATGTGCTTACCAAGTAAATCAACAATGTTTTTCTCTGTTACTACAATACGCTTGCGTTCTGCTGTAACGATAATTTTTGCTGCTTTACGACAAACTTTTGCAATTTGACGCTCTAGCGTACGAACACCGGCCTCACGTGTATAATAACGAATAATTTCAAGAAGTGCTTCATCACGTACTTGTAAATTACCCTTTCGTAAGCCATGCTCTTTTAATTGTTTCGGCAATAAATGTTCACGGGCAATGTGAACTTTTTCAAGTTCTGTATAGCCAGCAATCGAAATAATTTCCATACGGTCAAGCAGCGGACCTGGAACACTTGAAAGTGTATTCGCAGTTGCTACAAACATAACTTTCGATAGATCATACGGTTCTTCAATGTAATGATCACTGAAGTTATGGTTTTGTTCTGGGTCTAACACTTCAAGTAATGCCGCTGATGGATCTCCACGGAAGTCGTTAGACATTTTATCAATCTCATCTAATAAAAAGACTGGATTAACTGTTTTCGCCTTTTTCATACCTTGAATAATGCGTCCTGGCATCGCTCCAACATACGTACGACGGTGACCACGGATTTCAGATTCATCACGTACACCACCAAGGGATACACGGACAAAATTACGATTTAATGATGTTGCAATCGAACGCGCTAACGATGTTTTCCCGACCCCAGGAGGTCCTACTAAGCAAAGGATAGGTCCTTTTAATGAATTCGTTAACTTCTGCACAGCTAAATATTCAAGTACGCGCTCTTTTACCTTCTCAAGCCCGTAATGATCTTTGTTCAAAATCTCTTCAGAATGAGCAAGATCAATCATATCTTCTGTCGCTTCTGTCCACGGAAGTGCTAATAACCAATCCATATAATTACGAATAACACCGCTCTCCGCAGAACTTGCTGGTAACTTTTCATAACGGTCTAATTCTTTCAGTGCAGCCTTCATTGTTTCTTCAGGCATTCCTGATTGTTCAATTTTCTCACGAAGTTCTTCAACTTCCCCGCCCTTACCTTCTTTATCACCAAGTTCAGTTTGAATCGCCTTCATTTGCTCACGTAAGAAATATTCTTTTTGCGTGCGCTCCATTGAACGTTTCACTTTTTGTCCAATTTTCTTTTCTAAACTAAGTAACTCTTGTTCATCTTGAATAATTGAAATAAGTGTATGTAATCGTTCCTTCACAGATACAATCTCTAAGATTTCTTGTTTCTGCTTCGTTTTAATCGGCAAGTGAGAAGCAATTAAATCAGCTAATCTTCCTGGCTCTTCCACATCAGCTACCGTTGCAAATGTTTCATTTGAAACTTTTTTCGAAACTTTAATATATTGTTCGAAATGCTCCAGTAATGTACGCATAAGAGCTTTCTCTTCTAGATCATCTTCCACTTCTTCAGTTACCGTTTTGATAGAAACCTGCACTACATTCTCTTCTTCGATAAACTCTACTACTTCAGCTCTATGTAAACCCTCTACAAGGACACGAAGCGTACCGTTCGGCAATTTTAACATTTGCTTCACTTTCGCCACTGTACCTACACTATATATGTCATCTTCTTTCGGATCATCGATATTCATTTCTTTTTGCATCGCTAAAAAGATGATATTTTCATCCATTGCCGCCTGCTCTAGTGCTTGTATCGATTTATCACGTCCTACATCAAGATGCAGAACCATCGTTGGATATACGAGAACGCCTCTTAATGGTAGGAGGGGTACGATTCTTTCATTCGTATTCATACTAGACATAGCACCTCCATAATAAATTAAACTCCTGTTCAACTATTTTATATTACAATACATCTAGATGCAATTGCAGAGATTTTCCGCAATTGTAAATCCCTCGTTTTTTCTCCCTTTTAAAAAGGAAAAAAGACTCCGCTTAAGCATACAAACTTAAACGAAGTCTGGCAAATTTTATTATCGTTCATTCTCACATTGATTGTGCATCTGTTTCGTCTACAGTAGTATGTATATCAAGGTCTCGATGCATATTTTCCTGCATAAATGTTAGCTCAAATACTTCTTTTAACTTACGAACAGGAATGATTTCAATTCCTTTTATTGTATACAAAAACGGTTGCATGTTTTCAGCAGGAATGATGACTTTCTTAGCACCTGCTTTTTTCGCAGCTTTTATTTTTGCGTACACACCACCAATAGGTTTCACTTCCCCGTGTATACTTATCTCACCGGTCATCGCTACTTCATTACTCACATACGTACGATGCACTGCTGAATATACACCTGTTGCCATAGCAATACCTGCCGAAGGCCCATCAATTGGGATACCACCTGGAAAATTAATATGTATATCGTACCCTTCTGGCAACACATCTAGAGAACGAAGTACTGTTAATACATTATCTACAGAACCTTTCGCCATACTTTTACGGCGGATGGATTTCGTTTGACTACCAATACTTTCCTCTTCCACAATCCCGGTAACATTTACCGACCCTTTATCTTTCGCCTTGATTGCCGTTACTTCAATTTCTAATAACGCGCCTGTATTTGGTCCGTATACAGCAAGTCCATTTACAAGACCGATTCTCGGAATAGGATAAATACGTTTTTCATATTTCGGTGTAAGTTGGCTAGAGTGAACAACCCACTCTATATCTTCATCTTTAATGAAAGAACGTTCTTCATTTATTGCCATACCAGCAGAAATTTGTACAAGGTTAATTGCTTCTCGTCCATTTCTTGCATACATCCCGATCATTTCAACACCATTTTTACCTATTTGCATTTCCACTTTATCAGCTGCATTCTTCGCTACTTTTTGAATCTCTTCTGTATCTAACTCACGGAAAAACACTTCTAAACAGCGTGACCGAATAGCAGGAGGAATCTCCTCTGGCGAACGTGTCGTCGCCCCAACTAAGCGAAAATCGGCTGGCAAACCTTTTTGAAAAATATCATGTATATACGTTGGAATCATCGAATTTTCTTCACTATAGTACGCACTTTCCAAAAATACTTTCCGATCTTCTAACACCTTTAACATTTTGTTCATTTGAATTGGATGTAATTCACCAATCTCATCAATGAACAAAATACCACCATGCGCATCTGTTACAGCCCCTTTTTTCGGCTGTGGGATACCCGCTTGCCCCATTGCACCTGCCCCTTGATAAATCGGATCATGGACTGAACCAATTAATGGGTCTGCAATACCACGTTCATCAAATCTTGCTGTCGTCGCATCAAGTTCGATAAATGTTGCATTCGTACGAAATGGAGATTTCGGATTGCGTTTCGCTTCTTCCAATACAAGGCGTGCTGCCGCTGTCTTCCCGACACCTGGCGGACCATATATAATTACATGTTGCGGATTCGGACCACAAAGAGCCGCTTTCAACGACTTAATCCCGTCCTCTTGCCCTACAATATCTAAAAAGGATGTAGGACGTACCTTCTCCGCAAGCGGCTCTGTTAAAGAAATCTCACGCATTTTACGAAGCTGTTCTAATTCTTTTTTCGATTCTCGATCAATTGAAACTTTTTGTGTTCGCTGATTTCGAAGTAAATGCCAAAAATACAATCCGACAATTACACCAAAAACAAGTTGAACAAGTAAAAATATATTTGTCCAGCTCATAATTTATTTCCTCCCGCAATGTTTTATCATTTAGTATTTCCGCGGAGGAACATAGCTAAACATAAAGAAAAACAGCAATTATAAAAATTGCTGTTTCTTCTTCGCACTATGCAGATGTTTTTGTATCAAGTACAGTACCGTCTTGTAACACCAATTTCGGCGGTTCATTATCAGCTACTGTTTCTTTCGTCAGAATACACTTCTCGATATCTTTGCGAGATGGAAGTTCGAACATTACATCAAGCATTAAGCCTTCAATAATAGAACGAAGTCCACGAGCACCTGTTTTACGTTCAATTGCTTTTTTCGCAATCTCAACTAGTGCACCTTCTTCAAACTCTAACTCAACATCGTCAAGCTCCAATAATTTTTGGAATTGCTTAACAAGTGCATTTTTCGGTTTCGTTAAAATATCTACAAGAGCATCTTCATCAAGCGGCTCTAGGTTCGCAATAACTGGAAGACGACCGATAAACTCCGGAATTAAACCGAATCTTAAAAGATCCTCTGGTAAAACGTGAGATAAAACATGCTTCTCATTTACATCAGCATTTTTCTTCTCAGCACCAAATCCAATTACTTTCTCACCAAGGCGACGTTTTATAATTGGCTCAATGCCATCAAACGCTCCACCACAAATGAATAGGATGTTCGTTGTATCAATTTGAATGAACTCTTGATGCGGATGCTTACGACCACCTTGAGGTGGAACGCTCGCTACAGTACCTTCTAAAATTTTCAGAAGTGCCTGCTGTACACCTTCACCAGATACATCACGTGTAATTGATGGATTTTCGGACTTACGTGCCACTTTATCAATCTCATCAATATAAATGATTCCTTTTTCCGCTTTCTCTACATCATAATCAGCTGCTTGGATTAATTTTAGTAAGATGTTTTCTACATCTTCCCCTACATATCCAGCTTCTGTTAAAGATGTTGCGTCCGCGATTGCAAATGGAACATTTAAAATACGCGCTAATGTTTGTGCCAATAATGTTTTACCACTACCAGTTGGCCCAATAAGTGAAATATTACTCTTCGCTAATTCTACATCATCAATTTTACTGTTAGAATTAATGCGTTTGTAATGGTTATATACCGCTACCGCTAGTGCTTTTTTCGCGTTATCTTGTCCGATGACATACTCATCTAAGATTTCACGAATTTCTACCGGTTTCGGTACATCTTTGAATTCTACTTCTTCGTCCTTCGCAAGCTCCTCTTGTACAATTTCAGTACAAAGTTCGATACACTCGTCACAAATGTAAACACCTGGACCTGCAACTAACTTTCGAACCTGCGTTTGTGTTTTACCACAGAAAGAACATTTTAATTGACCTTTTTCATCATTAAATTTAAACATATTTTCACACCCCTTACAAAGTGCTAACCTCTTGCCTTCGTATGTACACGATAAATGTATCGTATGTAAATACATATTATGTCACTACGTGGCGAGAAATACAAATAATATGACTAGTTATGTACAAATAAAAAAATTTTAAAACTTTTGAAATATGTATATTCGACTTGTAAAGGAAGTTTTCCTTCTTCATCGAAAAGTTTTATAAATATATTTCTATATTTATAAAACAAGGCACGATTAAAATCGCGCCTTGTTATTTTATTATGCAGCGTTGTCTACTAAGAAGTCTACAGCTTTACGCACTTTAAGGTCTTCAGATAAAGCGTCTACGCTTCCAAGAGCTTGCTTGATAGCGTCTACTGGCATACCGTACATTTCAGCCATTTTTTCAACTTCTGCAGTTACTTCTTCTTCAGTAACTTCGATGTTTTCAGCTTCAATGATAGCTTCAAGAACAAGATTGATTCTTACGCGTTTTTGAGCGTCTTCTTTCATTTGCTCTTTTAACTTGTCAGCGTCAGTACCTGTGAATTGGTAGTAAAGCTCAAGGTTCATACCTTGTTGGCTTAAACGTTGCTCGAATTCACGAACCATACGATCTAACTCAGTGTCGATCATAGCTTCTGGAATCTCGATTTCAGCGTTAGCAGCAGCTAATTCTACTACTTCGTCACGTACTTTGTGCTCAGCTTCGTGCTTTTTGCCTTCTTCTAAGTTTGTACGAAGTTTTGTTTTTAATTCATCAAGAGTTGCAACTTCTTCGTCAGCTTCTTTAGCGAACTCGTCGTTTAACTCAGGAAGTTCTTTTGTTTTGATTTCGTGAATTGTTACTTTGAATGTAGCTGGTTTACCAGCTAATTCAGCAGCGTGGTACTCTTCTGGGAATGATACTTCAACTTCTTTAGAATCACCAGATTTAAGACCAATTACTTGCTCTTCGAAACCAGGGATGAAAGTACCAGAACCGATTGCAAGAGAATAGTTTTCGCCTTTTCCGCCTTCAAATGCTTCGCCATCAACGAAACCTTCGAAGTCGATTACAGCTGTATCACCGTTTTCAACAGTTCCTTCTTCTTTAACAACTAGTTCAGCTTGACGCTCTTGTAAAGATTTTAATTCGTTCTCTACATCTTCGTCAGTTACAGTTGTTTCAACTTTTTCTACTGCTAAACCTTTGTACTCGCCTAATTTAACTTCAGGCTTCACTGTAACTTTTGCAGTGAAGATAAGGTTAGCATTTTTTTCGAACTTCTCGATGTTGATTTCAGGATGATCAACTGGGAAGATACCAGCTTCATCGATCGCTTCACCGTATGCTTTTGGTAAGATGATATCTAAAGCATCTTGGTATAAAGATTCGATACCAAAGCGTTGTTCGAATAACGGACGAGGCATTTTCCCTTTACGGAAACCTGGTACGTTAATTGTTTGTACTACTTTTTTGAACGCAGCGTCGATAGAGTTGTTTACTTCTTTAGCATCAACTTCGATTGTTAAAACGCCTACGTTACCTTCTAATTTTTCCCATTTTGCAGCCATTTATTCTTTCCCTCCAACTATAATAATGTATGCACATACCTCTATAGATTAAAATCTTCATTATCTCTTTTTTGAAATAACAAAAGTACAAATAATCCTCTAGCAAAAGCTTTCAGATATAATGTTCCAATCTACTAATTGTCTAAAAGACAACTACGGTATATTTTGTTCGAGAATAATATGAAACATATTAAGTAAGAGATTTACACTTCTCTTCTCTTACAAACAGGCAGATTTCTGCCTTTTGCAACCCTTACATTATAACATAGAATATGCTCGTTTCAAGAACCGAACGATTCTTTTTCATAATTATACGGGCAAATATCCTTCTCTTTCAACACGTAATAACCATTGATAGGCAATATGAAACTCTTCTAATTCAATATTATACGCTGTCATAAGCTCTTCTTCATCAATAGTCAATCCGAAACGCTTTCTTCCAATTCTCTCTAAAACAGCAGCCCAAATCTCCACTTTATCCATTAATAGAGCGAATGGGAAAACGCTAATTCGCAATTCTTTCCAATATGTAACCATCGCATCAAATATATCGGGATAATTTTGCTCTAATCGGCTTGATAATGTATGTATAATGTTATCGGATTGCTCCTCATTATGACCTGTAAATGCTGGAATCACCTTAATCGTATTCCCAAACTTTTCTACCTCTATCTCTTCTTCTATTTGATTTTCTATCATTTTATATAAAATAGAAGTTTTCAAATAAGGGTGCTGTTTTTCGTCTATTAAAAATTTCTTTAAAATAGGTAATGCAAGATCCAAGTCTTTTAACGAAAGTTGCTGAATCGCTCTTAGCTTTTGTCCAAAGTTTTCTCCAAACATTTCATTAGTAAACTCATCCAATTCAAAATTCGAATCGACTAGTGACGTATCTACTTCACTTAACATACCTTCTGCAAATAAAGCGAGCTGTGCTAATTTTTCCTTTTGCTCAGGCATTACATCTTTCGTTTGCAAAACCTTTTCAACGATTTCAATGACACCTTCATAATCATTTGTTTGAACTAAAATCGTCACATATGTTTCAAGAATATCACCAAATAATACAGCTCCTGTTTCAAGTAACTGTTCACATTTGTCTTTCGCTTCTTCCATATGTTTTAATTCTAACAAACAAATAACAGAAGCGAGTTCCGTTTGTTCCGTTTCTGCATTATACTGACGTAATATTTCAAAGCAGCGCAATGCATCTTCGAATTTCCGCTCTTTCAGTGCTAAAAAACCTTCATCAATATATCGCTCTGATAGTTGTGGAAACAATACGACCGTATTTTCTTTTTTATCCATACGTCCGCCTCTTTTTCTAGATTTTAATTATCTTTAAAGTAAATATATCAAATGAGTAATAAGAACACAACATCCCAAAACCCTTTGTTTGAAATATGGAAATATTTAATTTTTACATTTCGATATAAACAAATCCTTACTAAAAATTAAAAATGTACAAATAAAAATCCTCAGCAATTAAAGCAGAGGATTCATCATTAATGGAAAGCTTTTATAATAGTGGGGTATATAACAAGGGTAATAATTTGGAGAACAATAATTGCCATAACAATCATGCTAAAATAGAAGATTGGTTTACTTCGCTTCATTAAAAACATAATAATAAGCATCGTACAAGCAAACAAACTTAAGAAGAACAAACTCGTTGTCGAACTAAGTATACCACTCGGGACAAAGAACAATAACACTACACTACAAGTACCTATAATTCCAAATAACCATTCCATTCATTCACTCATTCCCTTTCCCTCTCATGGCAGTTTTTTTACTAAGCGATTAAATGTTTTACAACATCAACTACATACGTTAATTTCTCATACGCTACAAATCCAAAAGCAACTGTTAAACCCGTTACAATTAATCCTTTCATCATTTCTTCCTCCTCGTTTTATCGTTGTTACCTTTATTATAGAGGATTAGCAATTTGTTACCATCGAACTTCCTTACAGTTACCTTACAGAATTGTAAGATTTCAAAATGGATAGAAAAAAACCTCATATTACTTGAGAGGTTTTCACGGAATTTCTCTATAATTACTTGCAAAATTAACTTTTTCTCCTGGTTATTTTTCGGAGAATCCACTCTTAAACTGATAGATTTACTAAATAACTTAGGGTTGAAATAATTATTTGTTACTTTTCTTAACTTACCTTCAAATGTTTTTAATTATAAGAAAACACTTTATTGAAATCGTGTTAATATATTTTTATACAATTAAGAATTTAATTTAAAAGGGGGATTATGTATGTTTAAAAAAATGGCTGCAGATGTATTAGGGCTAAGCGATGTAGGTTCTGTCATTACACCGAAAGATTACGATAAAGTTGATGCTGATGATTACGTGATGCATGAAGATGGGGAGAAAATTTATTTTTTAATCAAATCAAAATCAGATGAATATTGTTTCACAAACAAAGGATTAATCCACCTAGATGGTACAAGTGCAACAAGTAAAAAACGTACACTACGCCGCTTTAGTTATAGTAAGTATCAAATTAAAAACGTAGCACTTGAAACTGCAGGAACGATTGATTTAGACGTAGAAATTAAGTTCCAGATGGGGGATGAGCATTATTCAATTGATGTTCATAAAAAACATATTGAAGAATTAAAAGATTTATATAAGGCTTTACTTAAAATAGAAGAAATTTCATACGACAACGATATTACATTACAGTATGCACATAAAAGTCTAGATATGGCATCTAACGCTTTCAGCCGTATTTCAAACGCACAAGTAAATTTAGCAGAACAATTTAAAGAAATGAACGAGATCGCCTTTAACTGGCTCGTTGATACGAAGAAACAATATAACGTGAAAGATTATGGTTTTGTATTTGAGAAGTTTATTAATAACTAAACAAGAAACCCTTGTTATCAAAAGATAACAAGGGTTTCTTAGCGTCCCAGGAGAGATTTGAACTCCCACTCCGCCCATTCCCGTACTATTTTATATATTTTGATCGCAGTCTTAATATATCTTCTCCTTCACGAATGCCTGCCGATCCCTTCCTCACATTTTTTACGACAGTCCAATCTGGGTTAGTTTCATCACCGATGTTCTGTACTGTAAAGTTGCCATCACCATATTTCCGGTGACCTTCTGCCAATTTCTCTGTTAAATCATTCTCATTTGATCTAGCCATCTTTGCGCCATCTCCCTTTTTTATACAACCTTCTTAAACTGTCCAACCAATCACACGTCCAGTCAATTGGAGATTCTCGTTTTCCGCTTCTATTAATTGTAACACACTGTCGGGGATAAGTTCCGATAACGGCTACTTAATCGTACTAGAATGGTAAAAAGTTTTATAACATTCTAAGTGAACAATTGGGATAATATAGATATGGATTTAAGTTTCATCATAAGCCTATTGATTCTTTAAATTAAACAAGAGAAATAGGGCGCATAAATAGCGCTCTTTTCTTAATGCACTTTAATCTATTTTATATAATAATTATCATATGTTACTTTATATTTTTTACACCTCTTGCACATACATCAATTTTTAAACAAACAAAAAACCTTGTTATCAAAAGATAACAAGGTTTTTTTAGCGTCCCAGGAGAGATT
>NZ_WIPE01000048.1:0-2386 GCF_009760835.1 Bacillus sp. EE-W1
ACGACGGATCCAGAAAAACCAGAAACGACGAATCCAGAGAAGCCTGAAAAAGAATTACCGAAGACAGGACAGAAAATGCCTGTGGAACCATATATGGGAGCACTTCTTATTATGATGAGTTTTGGATTGCTCGTATTAGGTAGAAAACAGCAGAGATAATAAAAATGAAAAGGTATCCTCAAAGTATTGGAGGATACCTTTTTTATTTGGCATAAAAAACATTTAGCAAAAGAACTCGATGCAAATAGAAACAAAAAGGAAGAAAAAGTTCATCCTATTTTCTTAATATGGTTATATCAAAAATAGCTATATATATTTAATGTGAAAATAAAAGGTTAAAGGCCTTCGTAATGTTTGGGTGAAAAAAGAGTTATCTATGTAATTAATTTGAGTACTTTAAGAAAGAGGGCTTTTTCCTAAAGTATTCAAAGGATGATAGTCCAATAGCAGGTGGGAGATGAAACTCGTTTTAGCACTGTATTAACACCTTAAAATGTAGATAGGGGAAAATAATGTAAAGAAACTATTGTATGTTTAAAAATCATATGTTACATTTGTGTTACGAAACAATTGCAAAACGTAACTTATGTTACGTTTTGTTTTCTTTTTCTTTTCGATATATTACGATTTGAAGTTCATATCCAATCAACCGAGAATATGTAAAGTTAAAAAAATAGCAACCTAAAAAGAGTTTTTCTATGTGTATAAGAGTGTGTGTAGTAAAGAGTCTGGTGAGAGCTTTACGCACATTATTAAAATTCCTTTCTGTCTTAAAAGAAGAAAAACAAATACCAACTATTTAGGTGTTTTAAGTAATGATAGTAAATGAAATGTACAGTACATATTTACTTTCAGTCTAATTACTACATAGACTTTTATACATATGCTGTTATTGTTTTAGGAACACATAGGGGGAGAAAGAATGAGGAAGTTATTAACAGTAATTGGAATTACATGTTTAATGTTAGCTGGATGTAGTAATGGGAATTTTGAAAAAGAAATGGATGCAGGGAAGACCGCGTTAACGAATAAAGAATATAAAAATGCCTTATCATCATTTGAAAAAGCGCTAGATGAGAAACAAGACGATTCAGATGTAATGGTGCTTGTAGAACAAACGAAAATAATGATTGAAGCAGTGAAGTTAAAAGAAGAAACAAAGGTAGAAGAATCAATCAAGTCATTTGAAAAAGTAGAGAACATGAAGGATGGGAATAATACACTTATAAAGCAGGCAAAGGAAGAACGAACAGCATTACTAGCTGTGTTAGAACAAAAAAAGAAGTATAGTGAGCAATTGGCGAAAAGTGAAGAGTTAATAAGTAAGAAAAATTATGCACAAGCGAAAGAGATATTAAATAAGTTAGTTGCAGAAACAAAAGATAATAAGAACCTTGAAGAATATAATAAAAAAGCAGTAGGATTAGTTACTAAAATTAATGAAGAAGAAAAAAATGCAAAGAGTGAAGCAGCAGTGAAGGTACAAAAAACAAATGTAGTAACGAATCAAAAGGTAGTAACAGAAAAGAACGGAAAAACTGAGATAGGAAAGAATCAAAATGCATTTACTTTTGAGAAAGCTAAAGAATATATCAAAAATGAATATAAAGAAGAATATGATTACACGCTAGAAGATACACAAGTAGAAAATGGAAAGAAATATTATAAAATTAGAGTGCGTACGACATATAAAATAGAAGGCGCAGCTGGATCAGGATTTACTGGCGTATTCAAAGTATTCGAAGATGGTACGATTATTGAAATGCACTAAATCGATGAAAAAGGTATCCTCAAAGTATATGAGGGTACCTTTTTTAGCATAAAAAAAAGCATCTAGCAAAAGTACTAGATGCAAATAAAAACACAAGGGAAGACAAAATTCTTCCCGTTTCCCGTATGTAATTATATCAAAAAATATATAAAAAACTAGCTTTATTTTTTATATAATTGATGTGTAAAGCTATGAAAGTATAAGATTACACTGTTTTCATAGTGTTTTATTGAAAAAAAGGAGCTGCGTATATGATTAATTTTAAACCGGAAAATTTGAACCAACTACTAAAAGTAATGTTAATTAGTGCGAATAAGTCTTATGATGCGATTAAAGATTATGAATTTACGGGAGAAGTGGTAGTATTCCGTGTAGACTTCGAATATATTGACGTTTCTCTAATGATTGTAGATATGTTAGGAAGATCTGCTTCTAAATTTAACATTTTGCCATATGCCCGTCCGAATACGAATGAAATAGATTACATTCAGTTTCAAGTGTATTCGATTAATGAAGGGAATTTTAAAGAAGTAATGGATACGATGTAGAAAAACTATAAAGTGAAACTTTAATCAGTGGGAGATTCATCCCCACTGATTATTAGTTGAACCAATC
>NZ_WIPE01000082.1:0-22965 GCF_009760835.1 Bacillus sp. EE-W1
TTATGGGATCCCATAATTCGGCGGTTATTTATTTCTCTCGCTACCGACCACTATTCTTGTCATTTTTTATCGGTAATTCGATATATTTTCACACGTCTTTCCTATACACAATCTTCCCATCAATTACCGTCATTTCTGCTTGTACTTCTTTTATTTCTTCTGCCTCTACCTCAAATATATTTCGATCTACTATCGTAAAGTCCGCTTCATATCCCTTTGCGATTTTCCCTCGCTTCGCTTCTTTTCCGATTGCATAGGCACTTCCTGTTGTAAATAAAGAGATAGCTTCATATACCGTTAATCTTTCCTCTGGCATATAGCATACGCCGTCAATAAAACTTCTACGTGTAACAGCACTATATATGCCTAAAAACGGATTCACTTGTTCAATTGGCGCGTCAGACCCACCGTTGCAGTGTAATCCCGCTTCTAGTAACGTCTTCCAAGCATATGCATATCGAAGACGATGCTCGCCTAGTTTTTCAATGACTGATGGGAAGTCCGATGACACAAAGACGGGCTGAATATCGATAATAGCCGGCAAGTGTTGCATTCTCTCAATCAATTCTTCACGAGCTAACTGACAATGAATAATACGATCGCGAAAACCTTCTGCTGGTGGATATAATTCAAGTGCATCAATGACATATTCAAGCGATAAATCACCTATTGTATGAATCGCAACTGGCATATGTAAATCCCGTGCTTTTTTCACTAACTCCGCAAGCTCTTCACGTGAGAAGATTGCAACTCCATTTGTTTCCTGCGCATCTTCATACGGTTCACTTAATAAAGCTGTTCTTCCGCCAAAAGAGCCATCAGAAAAAATTTTCATCGCTCCAAATTCAATATAATGCTCATTTCCATATTCTTTTCGCTCATGTGCCACTTCATGGTGAACGAGCAAATGCGCTTTAAAGGGCATTTCTTTTATAACATGAGAAAACGCATTATGCGTTTTTCTAAAACCACCGTAATAATTTAAATCTTCCGTATGCCCACCGACGAGTCCGTATTGCCAGCAATCTTTAATCGCTGTTTGCAGAGCTCTTTGTAAGTAGGCTTCATCAATTTCAGGCTGAACATGTTTTATTAGTTCTTGTCCTTGTTCATATAAAAGCCCTGTTAAATTATTCAATGCGTCCCGGCCGACTTTTCCTCCTTTCGGGTCTTGCGTCGTCTCTGTTATGTTCGCTTCTTGCAATATGTATGAATTCACCCATGTAACGTGGCGACAAACGCGCTTTAATAAAATGGGGTGTTCTTTAGAGATTTCATCTAAATCACGTACATGAACTTGTTTTGTATCTGTAAAATTATTTTCATTCCAGCCTTCTCCAATAACCCAAGAACCTTTTGGCGCTTCTTCTACTCGCTTCTGAACAAGAGTCAACACATCGCTATAAGATGTACAATTTGATAAGTCTAGACGGAGTAACCTCTCCCCGTGCCCAATAAGATGCATATGACTATCAACGAGACCTGGGATCATCGTTTTGCCTTTTAAGTCATACAACTTCACGTCTGAATATCGACTTTCTAGCTCTTCCTTACTCCCAGCATCAACAATCATGCCCTTTTCAACATAAATAGCTCCTACTTTTTCATTCTCTTCTCGCATCGTGTAAATGGTGCCGCCATACCAAATTTCTCCCATATGCTCATCCCCCTTTTCCCTTTAGTCTACGAAATTAGAGCGTATAAAAAAAGCACCATTTCGATTAAAAATGGTGCTTTTCTAAAAATTACTTTTGTTCAGTAGGGTTCGTTGTAATTTGCCATTCAATGCTAAATTTATCTTTTAGTTGTCCGTATGCTGGGCTCCAAAACGTTTCTTGAAGTGGCATAATAACTTCTCCACCCTCTTGTAACTTTTCGAATACTTCTTTCGCTTTTTCTGCATTACTAATTTGAATTGCAATTGTTACTTGAGATCCTATTGCATGCCCTTGACCTGGGAATGTATCAGAAATCATAAGGTCCGTATTACCAACTTTTAAAGTAGCATGTAAAACGCGCTCTTTTGCTTCAGCTGGAATCGGGTATTCTGGATTTTCAGGCATATCACCAAAAGTTTGCATGACTTCTACTTTTGCGTCTAACGCCTCTTTATAAAACTGTACAGCCTCTTGCCCACTACCATCTAAAACTAAGTACGGATTAATACCTAAAATCATACGGACACCTCTTTTTTTAGTTTATAAAAATCGAACTTGTGTTCGTTTTTATATTATCATTGTTTGGCATTTCATTCAACTATTTCCTTCACTGTTTTCAAAATTATTTTGACGGAATCTCCATCTCTTGTTTTCTAAGTTCAATACGGCGAATTTTTCCGGAAATCGTTTTCGGTAGTTCATCTACAAATTCAATTTTGCGAGGGTATTTATATGGTGCAGTGAGTTCTTTGACGTGTTGTTGGAGTACTGGAATTAATGTTTCTTCATTCTTGTCTATATTCTCTCTTAATACGATAAATGCCTTCACGACACTTCCGCGAATTTCATCAGGGCTTGCGACAACCGCACACTCTCTTACGTAAGGGTGTTTTACAAGCGCATCTTCTACTTCAAACGGCCCAATTGTATAACCAGAGCTAATAATAATATCATCACCGCGCCCTTCAAACCAGAAATAGCCGTCTTCATCTTTCTTCGCTTTATCACCGGTAATATAATAATCACCGCGGAATTGCATCGCTGTGCGCTCATCGTCTTTATAATATTGTTTAAAGAGGGCTGGCGTTTCAATGTGAACTGCGATATCACCAACTTCTCCTACCTGTACCGGAATACCTTCTTCATCTACAATATCAACGTGGTTGCCTGGCGTTGGTTTTCCCATTGATCCCGGTCTAATATCCATCCCTTTCATTACACCAACAAGCAATGTATTTTCCGTTTGCCCGTAGCCGTCTCTTACTGTAATATTAAAGTGCTTTTGGAACGTTTCAATGACTTCTCTATTTAATGGCTCACCTGCGGATACAGCGCTATGTAACGCTTCTAAATTGTACTCACTTAAGTCTTCTACTTTTGCCATTAATCTATACTCAGTCGGCGTACAACAAAGCACATTCACCTTATTATCACCTAATAAGTTTAAATACGTTTTTGGTTCAAATTTACCGTTGTATACAAATCCTGTCGCTCCTGATCCGAGAGTTGCTAAAAACGGGCTCCAAATCCACTTTTGCCAACCTGGACTAGCCGTCGCCCATACAACATCATCCTCTTCAATTCCGAGCCAATTTGGAGCGCTCGTGCGCAAATGAGCGTATGCCCACGCATGCGTATGAACAACACCTTTTGGGTTTCCTGTCGTTCCTGACGTGTAAGATAAAAAGACCATATCTTCTTTATCAGTCTTCGCCATTTCTAACATGTCACTTTCTGTTTCTAACGCTGTTTTTAAATTAATCCATCCATCTACTGACTGCTCGCTCAGAACGAATTTTTGAAGAGATTCCATCGCTTCTATATCATCAAACTGCCCAATGTACGGCTCATAACTTACGATTGCTTTTACTTCCCCGTGCCCAATGCGATATTCTATATCCTTTTTGCGCAACATTTCCGAACTCGGAATTACGACAAATCCTGCTTTAATCGCAGCGATATACGTCATGTACGCTTCAATTAAGCGCGGCATCATAATGAGGAGCTTGTCCCCTTTTTGCAGACCACTCTTTATAAAAGCGTTTCCAATTTTATTCGCACCTTTCATAAGCTCAGCGTATGTAACTTCTCGTCTATTCCCTTTATCATCTTGCCAAATTAAAGCAAGCTTATCTTTATCACCTGTATATTTCTCTATTTCAGAAACTAAATTATAAGACGGTGGCGCCAACAATTTCTCTCTCTTCATACAATATCCTCCTCCATTTCTATGCCTCCCTTATATAATAAAGAATTTTCAGTTAATTTTGAACCCTCTTCTTTTGACAAATTTTTTATGTCTATGTCGAAATGAATGTATACCGATGCAAACAACAAAAAGAAAGAGCGGGAAAACCCGCTCTTTCTAAGCCATCTTATATGGGATTATTTTTGGTAACCACCTAATTGTTGCTCAGCTAGTGAAACTAGACGTTTAGTGATTTCACCACCAACAGAACCGTTAGCGCGAGCTGTTGCATCTGCTCCAAGTTGAACACCAAACTCTTGAGCGATTTCGTATTTCATTTGGTCTAATGCTGATTCAGCACCAGGAACCGCTAATTTATTTGTGCTACGTGACATGTTATATCACCTCCTTGTGAGTATAGAGTGTGATAAATAACATGACTTCATACACGTTTTAGATATGGTAATTTATGGTTTTAGAAAAGTTCTTCGAATTTGTCTTCTTCCGCCACTACTTCTACCGTTTGTAATACCATTGTTTCTTTGTTCGCTACAGCTTCATCGATTAATGGTGTGAAATCGTACTTCGCTTCAAAACGATTCGCTTTTTCACGCTTTGGCTTCGTCGATGGGCTTGCTGGTGTGAATACTGTACAGCAATCTTCGTACGGACGAATTGAAATATCATATGTGCCGATTTCTTCAGCGATTTTAATAATTTCTAATTTATCCATCGTAATAAGTGGACGAATAACCGGATAGTTTGTTACCTCGTTGATTGTATGCATACTATCTAACGTTTGGCTTGCTACTTGTCCAAGACTTTCACCAGTCGTAATTGCAAGTGCATTACGCTCCTCTGCGATACGCTCTGTAATACGCATCATCATACGGCGCATAACTGTCATTGAATAGCTAGATGGAATTTCTTTATTAATCGTTTTTTGCACTTCTGTAAATGGAACAAGGTGAAGCGTTACACGTTTACAGTACTTCGTTAACTCTTGTGCTAAATCGATTACTTTTTGTTTTGCACGCTCGCTTGTGAAAGGTGGGCTATGGAAATGAACTGCTTCCACAGACACGCCGCGTTTCATCGTTAAGTACGTTGCTACTGGGCTATCGATACCACCAGAAAGAAGTACCATTACTTTTCCGCCAACACCAACTGGTAAACCACCAGCTCCCATATGCTCACCACACATAATATAGCTGTAACCACTGCGAATTTCTATACGTACATTCACATCTGGATTATGAACATCTACTGTGATATCCTCTGTATTTTCTAAAATGTGTCCACCGATTTCTGGAAGTAACTCCATCGTCTTCATTGGGAAGCGCTTATCAGAACGGTGCACTGTAATTTTAAAAGTTTTCACATCATCTTTTACTTGTAAGAAAGCTGCTAATGCACCCTTTTTAATATCTTCTAATTCTGATGGTACTTTCATCGCTAAGTTAAACTTATGAATACCGAATACATCTTTCAATCTTTCAGAAATTGCTTCATGGTCTTCGCCATTTAATTGAATGTACATACGGTCATGCGTTGCATCGATTTTAATATTTGGGAACTTTTTCAGCTTGAACTTTACGTTATCTTTCAATGTGCTTACAAATTTAGAGCGGTTCTTACCTTTAGTCGTCATCTCTCCATAACGAACTAAAATATATTCATATGTCATCATATTCCTTTACCTCATCACTTCATATAATTTTGGCAGCGTCTCTTTCACAATACCTTCAAATTGTTTTACTTCTTCCATCGTGTTTTCTGGTGCCAAACTAATACGAATAGCACTTGCAGCAGCGGCATGGGGTACTCCCATTGACACTAACACTCTGCTCACTTCATTTGCTTTTGAAGAACAAGCAGACTTCGTCGATACATATACACCGTGCTCTTCTAAAGCATGAACGACCACTTCTGGTTTTAAACCAACAAATGACACATTTAAAATGTGCGGTGCTGCATATGCAAGCGACGTATTAATCGTTACATCTTCCATCTCTTTCAAGAAACGGACAAGCTCTGTTTGTAAATTTTGCAAATGAGCTATCTTTTCTTTCACTTGTTCCATTGTCATGCGAAGTGCTTTCACCATCGCTACAATGCCAGGTAAGTTTTCTGTACCAGAGCGATACTTAAGCTCTTGTTGACCACCTGATAAAATTGGATCTAATCTTACGCCATCACGTACATAAAGAAGACCCGTTCCTTTTACACTGTGGAATTTATGTCCAGATATTGAGCAAAGATCAATATGAGAAGCATATAAATCAAGCGGTACTTTTCCTATCCCTTGTACATGGTCCACATGGAATCTTATTTTCGGATAGTTCGATAATAACGTTCCAATTTCAGCAACAGGCTGAATTGCTCCAGTCTCGTTGTTCACGTGAATAATTGACACAAGAATCGTATCTTCACGAAGTGCTCGTTTTACATCCTCTACCGATACAACACCATGCTCATTAACCGGTAAATATGTTACATCAAAACCGAGATCTTCTAATTGTTTATATGCTTCAAACACAGACGCGTGTTCAATATTTGTTGTAATAATATGTTTACCGCGCGAACGATTCCTCATCGCTATTCCTTTAATCGCAAGGTTATTCCCTTCCGTTCCACCTGATGTGAAAATAATCTCAGAAGGTTTAACGTGAAGAAGCTGCGCTGCAATCGTTCTTGATTGTGTTAATAGACGCTCTGCCTCTCCTCCAAGCGAATGAATAGAAGAAGGGTTTCCAAAATATTTTCCAGCAACCGTTACGTACGATTGAAGGGCTTCTGGATATGGCTTCGTCGTCGCACTATTATCAAAATAGATCATCGTTCTTCCCCTTTCAGCGCTATCACATCATATAATCATATCACAAATACGTGTAATTACGCTAAGACTACTCAAAGGTTCCATTTTATCCCGATTGTGAAGGCCGATAATTAGCGAGGATGACCCTACTGACTACAGTTTCACTATATTTTAAAACGAATAACCTTACTGTATTCCGCTATTCATTATAGCAACATCGTCCCCAAAATTACACAAAAAAACAAACCCTTATGAAAGGGTTTGTTCATTGTCTACATATTCAGCTATTTTTTGAACAACGCCAGGTTCAAGTTGCTCTAGTACAGAAGCCGCTTGTTCTAAAGCTGCATCGTATTGATATTCACGGAATAATTTCTCCGCATAATTTAAGCTCTCTGCAAGGTTCTCATCATGACTGCGGTAACGATTACCGTATTGAATTAATTTTTCAACTAAATACGCTTGTCCAATTAACTCTTCTGTCATTTCAGCTACACCATTAACAGTTGTGTACGCTTCTTCTAAACTGCTATTTACAGCATTCATATTTAACGGTTTCACTTCTAACTGTTCATATACAGCTTGCATTGCCATTTGTCCTCTTTGTAAATCTTCCATAATGCTTTCTGGAAGACCTGGCAAATTCGACTTTTGCATAAAACGTTTCGTTTCAAAAATGATATTTCGCATTTCTTGTAACTTCTCACGTGCTTCAAATTCTTCTTTACGCATCGTTTGCAGCATTTCTTTATATTCTGCATGAAGTACTTTTAACGTTTCACATTGCTCATAAACCTCTTCTAGTTCCTCACGAATAATAGAGAAGGCTATATCTTGTTCCGCAACTCGTAATCGCAGCATTTCAAAACGTTTCGTTAAAATATGCATTTGCTTTTCAATTACTTTTTGAGACTCAATGTCCTTATCTTGTAGCTGATAACTTTGTTTCACAAGTTGTGTTTCTGCTTTTGTTTCAATCGTTTCAGTACGAATTTCTTCTAAGTCTTCATAAACAGAAAGTGTTTTTTGCTCCACATAATGTCTCGCATGTACTTCTTGTTCCAGTTGATCATAGAAGCCATCTAAACGCGTTTTTAAGTTTTCTACTTTTTCAGCGGCTTCTGTTATATGAAGCTCCTGTATATCCATTAAACATGTGTGTAGTTGTGTCGTCATATCACGAACTTCTTTAGGGACTTCCAAATACTCTAATACATAACCTTGTCTTACCATATCATTATGTCCTTGTAATAAATCTTCCAGCTGAACTGGTAACGTCGCTTGACACTCTACCAATAAATCCGGAATTTGATGAATAATGATTTCTAAGCTTGCCAAACCTTCTTCTAAACTAATAACAATTTCTCTCGCTTTTAAATAGTCACCATTATCTGTTGCCTCTTCAAAGCTTTTAAACTTATTAGATTCAGCATCTAGCATCTCTTCGATTTTCTGCTCTGCTGCTCCATACATATGTCTATGAGCAAGAACACTCTTCTTCATACTACGATATGTATCACGTAACTCTTCAATTTCCGAGCTATTTTTTTCATGGCTTTCTAACAATTGCTGTAATTCATTTAAAATATCTGTAATACGATTATCAGCGTCATCTAAACCACTTATGGATTCATTCATCGCATGCTTTGCTTTTCGGAAGGAGAATTGCGAGGCGAATTTTCGCGCTTGCGCTAAATCTTTGTCTGCTTTCGGAAGGGTTGTTGATACAATCTCATCCCATTCTTCACGCCATTTACCAAACAGTTCTTCTGTTTGACCCGTCATGTTTAAATCTTTCACCCGTTTTAGTTCATCTGCCACAGGTTTATCTTTTATCTCTTGTTTCCACTGCTCCAGTGCTTCAATATCTTTATATGAACGATTTCTTATCACAAGCTCTATCATGAGCAGCACTAGAATAGAGCTTACTACAATGATAACGATCGTCAGGATAGAATCCATGCAAAAAAGCCTCCTAGTTATATCTCTTTTTTTGTCCGTTCCGTTTATGAAATGGAAGGCATTATGTATAAAAAGGGAATCCCCCTATATTTAACAACTAACAATGTACTAATCATACCATGTAATGGCTTGTTTTTGACCTAGTTTTTTTTAAAATTTCATGTTTCTTTCAATGCAATTGTAATCTTTCTCAATCTTCTGTTTGGATTAGCTTCCATCATCAAATGATTGCAATAACGGGTTCTCTTCCATATGGGATACGAAATAAATTTTGCGTGCAAGTGGTGGTTCAATAGAAATCGCATGCACATTCCCTTGCTTTACCGCTTGCTTTACTGACATTTCTGGAAGTAACGTAATACCAAGTCCAGCTCCGACCATCGCAAGCATCGGTTCTGCATAAGAAGTTTCAAATGCAATGATTGGTTTCGCACCTATCCCCTGAAACATATTCGTAATCATTTTCCTTACATCACAGATTTCTGGGTATACGATTAACTTTTCATTTTGCAAATCTTCCATTCGGATCACTGTTTTCTCTTTATAAAGATGATCATTTGAAACGACACAAACAATTTTTTCTACTCGCATTTCTTTTATACACGTAGCGTCTTCTACTACTGAATCGACGAACATCGCTTCAATCTTCCGTTCTTTAAAGAGTCCCATTAGTACTTTCGTATGCTCAATTTTCCATTCTACTTCGAATCCGTCACCTAATACATCTTTACATTTTGATATGTAATGAGCTGCTAAACTTGGCAATATGCCTATAGAAATTTTCCGCTTCTCTTGAAAATTCTTCATTTCGGCTTTCACTTCATATATGTGTTCCAAAATCGGTAACATTCTTGTTATAAATAACTCTCCAGCTTCTGTTAACTCCACTCCTTGTGCGGAACGCTTCAGTAAAGTAACCTCTAAGCCCGCTTCTAACCTTTGAATTTGTTTACTAAGCGCCGGTTGAGAAATATGTAAAAGCTTACTCGCCTTTGATAAACTTCGCGTATTCTTTACTTCAAGAAACGATCGTACTGCCTCCAAATCCATCGTACACACCTCTAACATAAAGTTATAACTGTCATAAAAAATCGATATTTCCTTCTATAAACAATTACTCTTTATACTTATTTCATCAACTTACTATAACGAAATGTAAAGGGGAAAGATACTCTTGGACAAAAAACAAATGCTACTCGGATCCCTCCTATGCTTACTTGCCGTAACGGCTTGGGGATTTATGTTTCCTGTCATGGCAAATGCCCTGCAGTTTATTGATCCGTTCTTCTTCACAACTATCCGATACGGATCAGCAGCTATTATTTTTCTTATTTTGCTATTCATTACTGAAGGAAAAACTTCACTCCGCTTAGAGAAAAGAACACTTTCGTTATTCTTTTACGGAACAGTCGGTTTCGCTGGATATGGTTTTCTCATTTTTTACGGCCAACAACTTGCTGGGCCTTCTGGGGCCATTCATGCTGCGATGATTCAGTCTCTTATGCCACTCATCGCTTTATTATTGCAGTGGATAACAAAAAACAAACGCCCACAAAACTACACATTCCTTTGTATGTTCGTTGCATTGCTCGGTGTTATGCTCGTCATTTCAAAAGGAAATATTCACTTATTATTTGGATCTGCCAGTCACCTCTCAACAAATATACTTATGCTATGCGGCGTTACTTGCTGGGTCATTTACACGAACGGTGGTGCTCGTTTTCAATCTTGGTCACCACTTCGATATACGACGTTAACTTGTTTATTCGGCTCCATTTCACTCATCGTTATTGTCGCTTTCTTCACGTACACAAACATCGTTACTATGCCGTCACTTCGTACCATTATGAGCGTTCGTTTTGAACTCTTGTATATGTCGATTGTTGCAGGTGTTATCGCTGTATTTTGCTGGAACACAGGAAATCGCTATATTTCATCTATTAACGGCATATTATTTATGAATTTAGTTCCTGTACTTGCACTTATCGGTTCCATCTTTCGAGGTTATACAGTCGACAAAATTGAAATTGCCGGAGCCTCATTAACAATTATTGCGCTATTATGCAACAATGCATGGCAAAGGAAAGAAAGCACAAAAATCCCCACCTCAGTTCGTTAGGTGGGGATTTTTCACATATGAACAGCTCTTGGCAATTCATAGTACATATTCGTTATACATAATGTTTGCTCCATCCATTGTTCAATTTCTTTCGTGTACATTTCTATGAAAAATGTCTCAGACGGAAAAGAATGCAGCACTTCTGATATATATTGTGGATATAAAAACGGCATATTCATCATACCTTTTAATTGCGTCATAAACATTGTAAAAGATACCTTTTTAAACTCTTGCTTCATTTGTCCCTGTCTAATCATTTGCTCTATATAATATCTTTCTTTAGAAAAGTAAATGGTCATCACTTCGCGAATTAATGTCGTATCAAGTGAAAGCTCTCGGTAGAAGAAACGTGTCAGTTCCCTATTTTCAAATTGATATCGTAAAATCTCACGCACCATTTGCACCATCACATCTTTAGCCGACAAATATTCTCTCTGTTCGAACGACATTTCAATCACATGAATATATCCTTCTAAAAAGTCAGTAATAAGCTGTTCTAATAAACCTTGCTTTCCAGCAAAATAATATGAAATATTCGCTACATTCACATCCGCTCGCTTTGCAATTTCTCGCACCGACGTTCCATCATAACCTTTCGTGTTAAACAACGATATTGCCGCATCAATTACTTTTTGTTTCGTCTGTTTCATGCGCTCACTTCCTCTCACTGAACAGCTATAGTTTAAATTTCTTGACTTTTAAGACAAATTCCTTTAATTTTCTATCGACAAAGTCATGTGAAATACATTGTATTTTGCTAATATTTTACACATCTCGATAAAAAGGGAGTTGTTTCCATGTTTACAAAAGAAAGTTATGCAGGTTCTCGTGAAGAGCAATACGAGACAGTAATTAAACAACTGGATGCATTATTAACTGGCGAACCGAACGTAGTCGCAAACTTATCAAATGCGTCCGCATTATTAAATCAATTTTTAGATCGTGTGAATTGGGTTGGCTTTTATGTAACAGACGGAAATCAGCTTGTTCTTGGACCTTTCCAAGGAATGCCTGCTTGCGTGCGCATTCCATTTGGACGAGGCGTTTGCGGCGTTGCAGCTGAAACAAAAACAACGCAGCTTGTAGCAGACGTTCACCAATTTCCAGGACATATCGCTTGCGACAGTGCTTCGAATTCAGAAATCGTTGTACCGATCGTGAAAGAAGGAAATGTCATTGGTGTACTTGATATTGATAGCCCTGAAAAAAATCGTTTTGATGAAGTAGATCAGCGCTATTTAGAAAAGTTTGTGGAAACACTCCTAAAACATATTTAAAAAAGAAAAGAGTGAGTTATCGATTGCGTACATCACGTACGAAACCGATAGCTCACTCTTTTTTATTGATTACTAACAGTAGATACTTTCTTTAGTGCCTGTTCTAAATCAGAAACGATATCTTCCCATGATTCTAAACCGACAGATAAACGTATTAAATTATCGTAAATACCCATTTCTTGTCTTAGCTCAGTTGGAATCGCAGCGTGTGTCATCGTTGCTGGGTGCTGAATTAACGTTTCTGTATCCCCTAAACTTACGGCAATTGTAATAAAGTGAAGGTCATTGATAAACGCTTGCGTCTCTTCTTTTCCGCCTTTAATTGAAAAAGAAATCACACCACCGCCCCGTTTCATTTGGCGAGATGCTAACTCCCCTTCTGGATACCAAACACCTTCTACCGCATCATGATTTTTCAGAAACGAGACAATTTTTTCTGCATTATCACAATGACGGTCCATCCTTACCGCTAACGTCTTTAATCCACGTAACAATAACCACGCATCAAACGGCGCCATAATGCCGCCGATATCTTTACGCATCGGGCGAATTTTTTCAGCTAATGCTTTCGTTTTACAAATCGTTACACCCGCCACAACATCGCCATGACCACCAATATATTTTGTCGCACTATGAACAACCGCATCACAACCAAGTTCAAGCGGTCTTTGTAAATAAGGTGAACAAAACGTATTATCAACAACGACAAGTAAGCCATTTCGCTTCGCAACCCGAATAACTTGTTTTAAATCGATTAATTTCATCGTTGGATTAATCGGTGTTTCAACGAAAATAATCTTTGTATTCGGACGGATTTTATTTTCGACATCATCCTCTGTCTCCATATCACAAAACGAATGCGTAATCATAAATTTCTCTTCTAACACTTCTAAAAAACCGTACGTGCACCCGTATAATCCATTTGAACAAATAATATGATCTCCAGCTTTTAAAAAGCCAATTAACGTTGCTGAAATAGCTGCCATTCCTGATCCGAAAGCAAGTGCTTCTTCTCCTCCTTCTAACACCGCCATACGTTCTTCAAATAATTTTACAGTTGGATTTCCAAGTCTTGAGTAAATATAAGACGGATCCACTCCCGCAAAACTCGCCTCTCCTTGCTGCGCAGTCTCAAATGTAAATGTAGACGTTTGAAATAACGGTGGTGTTAAACTTCCTTTATGTTCCTCAGATGTATACCCGTGATGAATTAACGCTGTCTCCATATGCTTCTTTTTCATAAAAACATCCCCTTTTATGTTTTTATTCCCGCATATTCATCAACAAAAAATTAATGAACATTTTTTACTATATTTTATGTAAGCGTTTCATTTGTGTTTCTATCACTTCTTTTATATCGTTTTAAATTCCTTCTTGTTCATTTCCAAAATTTATATGCATAAAACAAAAACGTACTTGCTTGACGAAACTCTGGGTAAAAGATATAATAGCGTTTGTGTAAAATAAAAAGGCAGCCTTGTAATGTGAGTTTATCGTTTGTATTTTGTTCCTCTACGGAGGTGTATCTCGTAACTCCCTGCTGCTGGAGCGAAGGTACATGAAAACAAAATGCCCGTAAATATCGATTACGTCTGTTTTTATTTTACGTAAATAAAAACATTTTTAAAGGAGGAGTCAACTATGGCTCGTTATACAGGTCCAGCTTGGAAACTGTCTCGTCGTCTTGGAATCTCTCTAAGCGGCACAGGAAAAGAATTAGAAAAACGCCCTTACGCACCAGGTCCTCACGGTCCTAACCAACGTAAGAAACTTTCAGAATACGGTTTACAATTACAAGAGAAACAAAAACTTCGTCACATGTACGGTATGACTGAGCGTCAATTCCGTCGCACATTTGACCAAGCAGGTAAAATGCCTGGTAAGCACGGCGAAAACTTCATGATCCTTCTTGAAGCTCGTCTTGACAACCTAGTTTACCGTATGGGCTTAGCTCGCACTCGTCGTGCAGCTCGCCAATTAGTAAACCACGGCCACATCACAGTTGATGGATCTCGCGTAGATATCCCATCTTACCGTGTAAAACCTGGTCAAACAATCAGCGTTCGCGAAAAATCTAACAGCCTTGTTGTTGTTAAAGAAGCGATCGAAGTTAACAACTTCGTACCAGAATACTTAACTTTCGATGCTGATAAATTAGAAGCTACTTACACTCGTCACGCTGAGCGTTCTGAGTTAGCAGCTGAAATCAACGAAGCATTAATCGTAGAGTTCTACTCTCGTTAATGACAAAAAGCCAATCCTCTGGATTGGCTTTTTTCGTTTATATATAAAATAAAATTATTTATTTTCCTCTTGTTGAACGTATACATAAGCATCTTTCTGCTCTTTATGTACATCCACCTTCGAATTCTCTGCAAGCTGACCCGCGTTTAGCAAAGAAAAAATAATGAGCGCTTCTAGTGACATTTTGTTTTACCACTCCTTTCTAGTTGTTATACATTTATCATACCGCTTACATGTGATTTCCGTATGAACTCGAAAAGGAGATTACAACAAAAAGGTTACAGGAATACGAATGCACGCTATAATAACCATAAAATAGGGGGTTGATTCATTTTGACAATAAATCAAATGGTTCAATTAGGTAGTGCATGTATGCTGTTTATTACTTCCGCACTTATTAATTGGTATCAGGGAAGTAATTTAATAGATGATCCTGATGAATGGAAATATAGCGCTAAGTTTACGAATTACTTTAAAGGCACCGTTTCAAGTTACGAAGATATTTATCAAATCGATTTCTTTATATATGCAGCAAAATTTTATCCAACAGCATTTATTGTTATGCTCAGTAGCTTACTTTATATGCTCATATTAATTCTTCATATTCTATTTACAAGAACTCGTAAGGTAATCTAAATTCATACATAAAAAACCCGAATCATAAACTTTTCAGCCTACAATTCGGGGTACTATTTGTTTTATATTCGTTTCTGATTAGTAACGAATTAAGAAATATTTCTTTTTACCGCGGCGAATGATTGTGAATTTACCTTCGATGCGGTCGTTTTCTGTTACAACGTAGTCTAATGCTTGTGTACGCTCACCGTTTACGTAGATTGCGCCGTTCGTTACATCTTCACGTGCTTGACGTTTTGATGGAGAGATTTTGCTTTCTACAAGTAAGTCGATTAATACTGTATCTTCTGCAGTACGTTCTACAGATGGTACGTCTTTGAACCCTTGTTCGATTTCGCTTGCAGTCAGTTCTGCTACAGAACCGCTGAATAATGCAGCTGAAATTTTAATCGCTTGCTCTAATGCTTCTTCGCCGTGAACAAGTTTTGTCATTTCAGCACCTAATGCTTTTTGTGCTGCACGTTTTTCTGGTGCTTCAGCTACTTGCTTCTCAAGCTCAAGAATTTCTTCATGAGATAAGAATGTGAAGTATTTTAAGTATTTAACAACGTCGCGGTCATCTGTGTTAATCCAGAATTGGTAGAACTCGTAAGGAGTTGTTTTTTCTGGGTCTAACCAAATTGCGCCGCCTTCTGTTTTACCAAACTTCGTACCGTCAGATTTCGTAACTAGTGGAATTGTTAAACCAAATGCTTTCGCATCTTCTTCTGATTTACGGATTAATTCAAGACCAGCTGTAATGTTACCCCATTGGTCACTACCACCGATTTGCAAGCGGCAATTATGGTTTTGGTATAAGTTTAAGAAGTCGTATGATTGTAAAATCATATAACTAAACTCAGTGAATGAAATACCAGTATCTAAACGAGATGCTACTGTATCTTTTGCTAACATATAGTTTAAACCGAAGTTTTTACCGATATCGCGTAAGAATGAAATTACATCTAAGTTACCAAGCCAGTCATAGTTGTTAGCCATTGTTGCTGGGTTGTCCACGTTTTCAAACTCTAAGAAGTTTGAAAGTTGGTTTTTAATGCTTTCTGTGTAGTAAGCAACTGTATCTTTCGTATTTAATGTACGTTCTGCTTTTTTACCACTTGGGTCACCGATCATACCAGTACCACCGCCAACAAGTGCGATTGGTTGGTGACCAGCTAATTGGAAGCGACGTAACATTAATACTGGTAACATATGACCGATGTGTAAGCTATCCGCTGTCGGATCGAAACCACAGTATAATTTAACGCTTTCTTTTTCTAATAATTGCTCAAGTCCCTCAGCGTCTGTTTGCTGATTAATTAGACCGCGAAATTCAAGATCTTGTAAAATACCCATATCCTACATACTCTCCTTTAAGTTCATTACTGGCGTGAAGGTTGAAAACATAAAAAAATCGCCCCTTCAAATAAGGGACGATTTTGATTATCGCGTTACCACCCTAGTTGCAGGCAAAAAAAAGCCTACCACCTTATTTACATAACGGCTTAGCACCGTCTTTTCCCTTTTGAATACAATTCAATCGAAAAAAGATGCTCTAGGGGCGTAATTCGCGATCATCTATGTGCTGATTTTCACCGGCCATCAGCTCTCTAAAACAGGGAAATGATCACTACTTCTCCCTTTCCACGCTCAATTATTCATATACTTTTCTTTATACCATCATTTATATAGGCGTGTCAAATAGAGGTCGAGTTTCTCTTCTTGCTAATCCTTTACAACGTCGCAAAGAGTATCGTAATAAGAGAAAGAATTGGAACTCCAACTAATAACGATACATGAAACACAACAGATAAATCGTTCCCAATCGTCGCCTCCACAGGATCTTTCGCTGGAGAACCAAGAAATCCGATTAATCGATCGAAGCGACTTACCGTTTTTGGAAAATCTGGTATTTCTACATAATCACTATCTAAATGCTGCTTTAATTTATATTCACTTTTAAAGGGATTTTCGCTCAATTTCATCCACCTCCAGCAATTGTTTCAATTTCTTTATCCCGTTATGAAGTCTCGACTTCACTGTTCCAATCGGAATGTTTAATATCTCAGCAATCTCTTTTTGCTGCATATCATGATAATAAGAAAGAATAAGGACAGCTCGCTGCTCTTCCGGAACTTTCAAAATTGCTTCTCTTACTGTGAGCCGATCTTCGTGGGAAAATTCTTTTTCCTGAATCGGCACTAAAAATGGCAAAAGCGTATGCCACTTTTTTCTTCTATTTAATTTATTAATCATGAGACGATAACCAATTTGAAATAAATACGTTTTTATTTTGCCTTTTTCAAGTTCATACATATGTTTCTTACGCTCTAGCGTCAAAAACGTATCTTGCACAAGGTCGATACTTAATTGTTCGTCTCGGTTAAATCGATACAAAAATGTGTATAGCGCTGGTTTGATTAAAACATATAGTTTTTCTCCCGCCTGTTTATCTCCACTTTGATACGCAAGCATGAGCTCCTCCTCAATCCCAATCTGCGCCATGATTTTTGATCTCCTTTATTCCTTTTAACGTTAATGAAATACGGGAAATTAAATATGCACTTGCGACAATAATCCATACTTGCGATTGATTCGTAAAAAATTGAACATACGGGTTTTGTATTGTGTGACCGGTTGAAACTAAAATATTTAATGCTTGCACACATATGCATGCATACACTGCAAGACAAGCCGAAATCGTATCAAATACATTCCAGCGAAAATACACTTTTGTTTTTGTAAAATCAATTTTATATCCATTTTTTCTTACTATATGTTTTCTATCAAATGGAATAATGATTGAAAACATAATAATCATCATGACCCCAGCTGTAATCATTGATACTTTAAATCCGATTGGCATCGGTAATAGCAACCCACAAGAAAATACAACTATAATTCCAATTAAAGCAAAAGCAAGAAGTAATTTATTAGACATAAAAAAGCCTCCCTCATCTATTCTTTCATAAATGTATACAGACGAGGAAGGCACTTCGTTCAAATATTATTTTATTTTTTTAATAATCTTCGCAGGATTTCCGCCAACTACTACATTGTCCGGCACATCTTTCGTTACAATGGCGCCAGATGCGATCACCGCATTATCTCCAATTGTTACACCAGGATTAATAATCGCTCTTCCGCCAATCCATACGTTATCACCAATTGTAACTGGTTTTCCGTATTCTGATCCGCTTATGCGCTCTACTGGATCAAGCGGGTGTGTTGCTGTATAAATGTGAACTCCTGGAGCTAACATACAGTTCACTCCGATTGTCACCGGGCATACGTCTAAAATGGTACAGTCAAAGTTCGCGTAAAAATTTTCGCCAACGTGAATGTTATAGCCATAATCACATCTAAAAGAAGATTCAAGATGAATGTTATCTCCAGTCGTTCCGAATAGTTCTTTTACGATTTCGCTACGCTCTTTTAATTTTACTTCTGGCGTTTCATTTAATTTTCTCGTTAATATACGAGCTTGCTCCCTCTCTTGAACTAAAACTGGATCAGCTGGTATGTACATTTCTCCTAGTATCATCTTTTCTTTTTCTGTTTTCATTTTATTACCCCTTTAACTTATATATATAAGTTTATAATAACATAAAAAAAGTCTGAACGTTATTTCGTTCAGACCTTCCTCTCTTAATCTTCCATCGTTGATAAGTCACCTGTTGGTAAGTTTAATTCCCACGCTTTTAATACGCGGCGCATAATTTTACCACTTCTCGTTTTCGGTAATTTATCTCTAAATTCAATTTGTCTTGGCGCTGCATGAGCTGCTAGGCCTTTCTTTACAAATTGACGAATCTCTTCTTTTAATTCATCAGATGGTTCATATCCTGCTCGAAGCGCGATAAATGCTTTAATGATTTCCCCGCGCACTGGATCAGGAATACCAATTACACCAGCCTCTGCAACAGCAGCATGCTCGATTAATTTGCTTTCTACTTCAAACGGACCAACTCGCTCACCTGACGTCATAATTACATCATCAATACGCCCTTGGAACCAGAAGTATCCATCTTCATCCATATAAGCAGAGTCACCTGATACGTACCAATCTCCCGGCATAAAGTAAGATTCATACTTTTGCTGGTTATTCCAGATTCCACGCATCATCGCTGGCCAACCTTGACCAATTGCTAAGTTACCCATTGTGTATGGAGGAACTTCATTTCCTTCATTATCAACAATCGCTGCTTTCACACCTGGAATTGGTTTACCCATTGAACCTGGACGGATTTCCATACAAGGGTAGTTACAAATAACTTGTCCACCTGTTTCTGTCATCCACCACGTATCATGAATACGAAGTCCAAATGCGTTCATACCCCAGCGAATTACTTCTGGATTTAACGGTTCACCAACGCTTAATACGTGACGAACTTGTGATAAATCATACTTTTTAATTGCGTCTTGTCCAGCTCCCATTAACATACGGAACGCTGTTGGCGCACTGTACCAAACTGTTACACCGTAATCTTGCAGTGCTTCATACCACGCTTCTGGACTAAAGCGGCCACCTAAAACAACATTTGATGCCCCCACTAACCACGGTGCGAAAATACCGTAAGCTGTTCCAGTTACCCAGCCTGGGTCAGCTGTACACCAATATACATCGTCTTCTTTTAAATCTAATACCCATTTCGCCGTTTGATGGTGCTGCACCATTGCATTTTGCGCATGAAGAACACCTTTTGGTTTACCGGTAGAACCAGATGTGTAATGTAGAATTAAACCGTCTTCACGGCCTAACCATTCGATATGTAATTCTTTTGAAGCTTGTTCAAATAAAGGATTGAACGCTACCGTTTTACCGCCTTCTTCTACATTATCTCCAACAAGGAAGACTGTTTTTAAAGCAGGTAAATCATTTAATGGTACGCGCTCTAACAATTCAGGAGTTGTAATTAACACCTTCGCTTCGCTATCTTCTAAACGATCGCGAACTGCGCCTTCCATAAATGCTTCAAATAGCGGACCAACGATTGCTCCTAATTTCACTGCACCTAAAAGTGCAAAATATAATTCTGGAGAACGCGGCATAAAAATAAAAACGCGATCGCCTTTTTCTACATCGCCATAATTTTTCAGGACGTTTCCTGCTTTATTAGAAAAATCCTTCATTTCCTTAAATGTATATTTCTCTTTTCGCGATCCATCTTGATAATAAAGGGCTACTTTATTTTTACGATCGGATTTCGCATGCTTATCAATTGCCTCATACGCCATATTTACTCGGCCTGTTTCATTCCAAGTAAAGTTTTTATTAACCTCTTCCCAGTTAAAATTCGCGTATGCCTCATCATAATTCGGCAAATTATTTTCTCCTTTAATGACAGGAAGCGTTTCTACTTTCATACTTTACATCCCCCTCCTATGTATTCTATTATCTATTATAATGATATTATTTAAAATTTTCAGTATATTTGTTGATTTTTAGACAAATTTTTAATGACAAAATTCGATTCACATCGCATATATTATAAAGTACGATATTAATAGATTCACAAACCCTCAAGGTGGTGAGCAATACATTGATTCATAAAAAAATATATAATGCTAGAAACTTAAAAACAGCGAAAGGCACTTTAATTATTGAAGGGCCTGTCTCTACACATAACTTAGAAATGTATGAATTTCATCCAGATTTAGTTGCGTTTCGTCCTGCCGAACAGCAATATAAAGCAATTGTCGAAATTTCTAAATTGCCAGAAGCTCGTCTCATTATTGCTAGACATGACCAAACGATTGTTGGATATGTTACATACTTGTATCCTGATCCACTTGAACGATGGTCAGAAGGAAAGATGGAAAACTTAATTGAACTCGGGGCGATTGAAGTTGTCCCTGCCTTCCGTGGTTGCGCTGTCGGAAAGAACTTATTAGAAGTTTCCATGATGGACGATTATATGGAAGATTACATTATATTGACGACTGAATATTATTGGCATTGGGATTTAAAACAAACAGGCTTAAATGTTTGGGAGTACCGAAAAGTAATGGAAAAGATGATGAATGCTGGCGGGTTACAATGGATGGCTACAGATGATCCTGAAATTTGTTCACATCCTGCTAACTGTTTAATGGTCCGCATCGGTAAACGCGTTGATACGGATTCTATTCAAGCATTTGATCGTCTACGTTTTCACAATCGTTTTATGTACTAATAAAGGGGGCAACTGGAATGATTGTAGAAGAAATTATGAATCAAGATGTGGTGACACTACATCCAAACGATACAATCGAAACAGCAATCCGAACGATACGCACGAAAGGCATTCGGCACATTCCAATTGTCGATCAAAATAATCATGTCGTAGGCATTATTTCTGATCGGGATGTAAGAGATGCAAGTCCGTCTATTTTAGATGAACAAGTTTCACTCGATATGCTGAAGCAACCGCTTGAACTTATTATGAAACACCCTGTTATGACTTGCCATCCTCTCGATTTCGTTGAGGAAATTGCTACTTTATTTTTTGAAAATAAAATTGGTTGTCTTCCTGTTACAAAGGCTGGAAAGTTAGTTGGAATCATTTCTGAATCTACTGTACTGCACACGTTAGTGAAATTAACAGGGGCACATCAACCGAGTTCACAAATTGAAATTCAAGTAAAAAATGAACCTGGTATTCTCGGAAAAGTCGTTGCTATTTTTAGTGATTTACAAATCAATATCGTGAGTGTTCTCGTCTACCCAGCAAAAGATGAGAATGATAAAGTACTCGTTTTCCGCATTCAAACGATGAATCCTCTAAAAGTGATTGATGCACTTGAAGCAGAAGGCTACCGCGTATTATGGCCGAACATTATGGGGATGCAAGCATGAGTAGCGCGTTTATTTATTCGGATGACTTTCGGGGCTATTCGTTTAGCCCTGATCATCCTTTTAACCAACTGCGCGTCACACTTACGTATGATTTATTACAAAAGGGTGGTTTCATCTCTCCTTCTCAAATCATCTCACCACGGATGGCTACAGATGAAGAGATCGCCTACATTCATACAGAGGAGTACATAAATGCGGTAAAACGTGCTGGAGAAGGTAAGTTAGAAAAATCAATTGCGATGACATATGGACTCGGAACAGAAGATACACCGATGTTTCCCAATATGCACGAAGCAAGCGCATTACTCGTTGGTGGTACGTTAACAGCTGTCGATGCTGTTCTTTCCGGGAAAGTAAAACACGCTCTCAATTTAGGTGGCGGCTTACATCACGGCTTCCGTGGTAAAGCATCTGGCTTTTGTATTTATAACGATAGTTCCATCGCAATGAAATATATACAGAAAAAATACGGTTTACGTGTTTTATATATTGATACAGATGCTCATCACGGTGATGGTGTACAGTGGTCTTTTTACGACGATCCTAACGTATGCACCATTTCACTACATGAAACTGGGCGTTATTTATTCCCTGGAACTGGTGCTGTAAATGAACGCGGACAAGGTAATGGCTATAGTTATTCTTTTAACGTTCCACTCGATGCCTTTACAGAAGACGAATCGTTTTTAAATTCATATCGCACTGTCGTAAAAGAAGTTGCCGCATACTTTAAACCGGATATTATTTTAACGCAAAACGGCGCTGACGCACATTATTACGACCCACTTACACATCTTTGCGCAACGATGAATATTTACCGTGAAATACCGAAGCTCGCTCGCGAAATCGCTAATGAATATTGCGAAGGTCGCTGGATCGCTGTCGGCGGCGGTGGCTATGACCACTGGCGCGTCGTCCCAAGAGCTTGGGCACTCATTTGGCTCGAAATGAACAACATCCAAAACATCTCAGGTTATCTCCCTCCAGAATGGATTGACGCTTGGAAAGGACAAGCTGAAACAGAACTTCCCCTCACATGGGAAGATCCAGACAACATGTATAAACCGATCCCCCGTAAACCTGAAATTGAAGAAAAGAACGCATTAACTGTAACGAAATCCCTTGAAATAATTCGGAATAATATGACAAAATCTTTGTACTAAACGAAAAGGAGGCTCGTTTTTGAATAGCCTCCTTTTATTTATAGCTTGCTATTATTGTCGGTTTCTGTCGGTAAGTCGATATA